>NZ_BAABMF010000025.1:0-52655 GCF_050402865.1 Clostridium sediminicola | reverse complement strand
ATGCAATTTTGAATGAATAATTCAAACAAACACATACAACTATATATCTGGTGATTATAGCTTGAAGGTAACACCCGTTCCCATTCCGAACACGAAGGTTAAGCTTCAACACGCTGATGGTACTGCATGGGAGACTGTGTGGGAGAGTAGGACGTTGCCAGGTAAAAAGACTTTACTTAATAGTAAAGTCTTTTTTTTATTTATTATTATTGTAAGGACTAGCAATTTTTAGAGTTGGTTGTACAGGGAATTTTTATAGTTAAAATAAGGCTATTTCATATTTTCTTTTATTTCCCCATATTTTCTAAGTGCAACAATAGCATTTACAGCTTGTTCTGCTGTTGGATAAGCAGGTATACCATGTTTTCTTAATTTCATGATTGCATCGTTACATTCTTCTCCACCTTGTGCTTCCATAATAAGTGGTTTTCCTAGATATTTATATTTTTCATATATTTCAATATAGATATCAGTTACTGCAGCAACGTCAGTGACTGATGTTGGACAGATAGAGCCATAAACTGCGTCTACATTAGGGTCACGTATAGCTTGTGTAATAGCACCTTTATATTGTTTTGGAGAAGCAGTCCCTGCTATATCTACAGGGTTTAGTGGTGATCCAAACATAGGCATATAAGCTCTAATCCTATCTACTAGTAGAGGAGAAATTTCTTTTAATTCACGCATTGGCATTCCTATTCTTTCGAAATGATCACAGGATAATAGTCCAGATCCGCCACCATTTGTAATCATAACTACATTATCTCCACTTAATGGAGGTTGTAATCCAAGCGCTAGTGAAATATCTAAAAATTCCTGCCAAGTAGTCGCACGAATTGCTCCAGCTTTTTCAAAAATTTCATCGTACAACGTATCCGTAGTACCTTGGTTTTCAGAAGCAGTATGCGCAAAAGCTGCTTTAACTCCAATTTTTGAACCCCCTACTTTAATAGTAACAACAGGTTTATTTGGAACAACTGTTTTACAAGCTTTTATATAAGCTTCTGGACAATCTAATCCTTCAATGTAAGTAGCTATGCATTTTGTATTAGGATCTTCTGCGCCATAGGCAATAAATTCAGAAAAATCAACATCTGCTTTATTTCCGAGGCCTACAAAGAAACTCATTCCATAGTTCAACATTTGCGATGTACCAAGGGCAGCTAAAAGATTTGCTCCAGATTGAGAAATCATAGCTACAGGGCCTTCTACAGGAAGGTAAGGGATGAATCCACAATTAAAATTCAGATAAGGACTTCCCATTCCAACAAGATTTGGACCTATTAATGGTAATTTATTATCACGACAATATTGTGTCAATTCATCTTGTAATTTTCCTCTACCAATTTCTTTAAATGCACTTGTTGCAATAACTGCTATTTTTGCTTTTTTAGCTACAGCATGTTCTAAAACCATTTTTACTAGATGAGCTGGGACAGCTACAAAGACTAAGTCCACAGTATCAGGAATATCGACAATGGTTTTATAGGCTTTTAATCCATGTACTTTTTCGGCTCTAGGATTGACAGGATATATTTTACCTTTATAACCCCATTTATTTAGCCCTTCTATAACTTTGTAACCAACTTTTCCATCATAGCGTGAAGCTCCAACAACTGCAATTGATGCAGGACTTAGTGCATATTTTAAATTTTCAACAACATATTTACGAGGAGCACTTATTTTCATCTATTTCCCCTCCTTTGCAAATTGACAAGAAACTGGTGATTTTTTGTCCGTACGGTCTTCAAGGAAGTCATCGGTAAATACACATTCCTCCCAGAATCCGTTTTTCTCATCGAGCCTACAAACCCAACGTCTAAACTGTCTTGTTATATCAGCTTCTTTAATATCTTCAATTTCTGCATAGGTAGAAATCTTATCTCTTAAGGCATCAATATCTGAAATTTCATTATAAGCAGAAACTAATATATCGTAGAATGAATCACTAAATTCAAGAACTATGTTGAACTCAGGAATTTTAGATAGTTCATCAACAATTTGTGACTTACGATAAGATGGTATGTTTTGGAATGTTCTTATTACATAAGTATGATTTGTAACGTTTAATTTCATAAAGTTTAAGAAAAATACTGGAACTAATATACGTTTTTCTTCAACAATTTCTTTCATCCCTTCCAGCATATCTTTTGGATCTAGGCCTGAAATATTAGACAATACATCAAAATCAAATATGTCTTCAACAGGTCTTTCTGCATTCAATGCTTGGAAAATTTTTAAATCATTTAAGTCCATTTTGTCCTGGATTTTTGCTAACTTTTCTAATTGTCCTTCACCCCAAAATGCTTTTCTATAGTCATCTTTAGGTGCATCCCACATATTTATATGGCTTTCACGAACATCTCGACGAATAGGGCAGATATGAACATATTCTATTTCAGGATTGTTTTTCCATGGTTCTATAACACTAGCTAATAAATTATCCAAAACACGCATGTGATTACCATTGAAGAAATCAAAATCGCCTTCCATTTCAAAACCTGTGCAAATATCATCTTTATTTTGGTACCATTCAGCTAACTTAGATTTTGTTTCTTTAGAAGTACCTTCTTTTAGTTTTACAAACCAATAATAAAGTCCCCAACCATATACTTGTGTAGCTGGATTCATAACAAACATTATTAAATGTTCATCATAAAGTCTATGCATACGTTTGATAATGTCTTTCTTATCCAATCCTGTAGTTTTTGATAAGTAATCCATATTAAAAACATCTGGATGTATTTGGTAAGATGATTTTGCTACATTATAAGCACTCATAGTTGCATGATCTAATGGTACAATACCAGGTTCTAAATAACCTATCCCCTTTGGACCAAAAAAATATTCTTCCTTCCATTTTAGCTGTTCATCAGTTCCAAGCATATAATTAGCTTTTTTACTTTCACTCATTTTTGACTCTACCTCCTTTTGGTTTTGTAAAAAACAATTCATTACCATATAATAGCAATATACATGCCAAAACAAAAAGCCCCTATATAGAATTGCTTATAGAGGCGATAAAAAGGAATTTTAATGTTTATCTTTAATTATTTTCGATATTAAAATCGTAAATTTATCTAACGATTGTAAAATATTTTAACAACTAATTTTGTATTTTTTTAATTTGCTATATAAAGTAGGTCTAGAAATGCCTAATAGTTTAGCAGCTTTTGTTAAATTTTTTCCGCTCTCATGTAATACACGCTCGATTGTTTGTTTTTCTGTTTCAGTTAAAGAAAAACTACCATAAAAATCAACTTTCTCAGGCGCATATGTTAAATACTCAGGAAGATGTTCAGGTAATATTACATTGTTATCTACAAATAATAAAGCTCTTTCAATACAATTTTCTAATTCTCTCACATTTCCAGGCCAATTATAATTTAGAAGTATATGAAGGGAATCTTTACTCAAAATATATTTTCTTTCTATTTTCTTAGAATGTTTTTCAATAAAGTGTTTTGTTAGGAGAGGAATATCCTCTTTACGCTGTGATAATTTAGGAATATTTATTGAGATAACATTCAATCGCCAAAAAAGATCTTGTCTAAAACTACCTACCTTTATTTCTTGAGTTAAATTTTTATTAGTAGCCGCGATTATTCTAATATCTACTGAAATCCGTTTTGATCCGCCTATTCGTGTAACTTCTCTTTCTTGTAAAATTCTAAGTAACCTTATTTGTAAATCTTTTGGCATTTCACCTATTTCATCTAAAAATATTGTACCTCCTGAAGCAAGTTCAAACTTTCCAGCAGAACCTTCTTTACGAGCTCCAGTGAAAGAGCCTCCTTCATAACCAAAGAATTCGCTATCTATTAGTTCATTAGGTATAGCACCACAATTAATAGCAATAAACGGGCCTTTAGCTCTAGAGCTAGCATTATGAATAGCTTGTGCGAAATATTCTTTACCTGTACCACTTTCACCTGTAATGAGAATATTTGATAAGCTTTTGGCAGCTGTCTTTGCAATGGTTTTTATTTTTTTCATATTTTTGCTACTACCTATAATATTATTGAAGGTATACTTAGCTTTTGAATCTATTAGAGATTTTTTTACTATTCTAATTTTATCTTTTTTAATTTTTTTAAGTATATTTATACAACCATGAATTTCACCATTTCCGCCTATTATTGGAATAGCATTTTTTAAATTATAATGGAATTTTTTATCTTTAAAATCTATTAAGAAGGGATTATCATTGGAGTAGGTTTTCCCTGACTTCATTGCATCTAGTATAACTGGATAGCAATTCAAAACTTCTTTAACTTTTTTACCTACAATATTTCCGGATTTATTATTTAAAGATTCTTTTGCTTTTTCATTTATGTCTGTAATAATTCCTTTATTGTCAATAGTGATGATTGGGTCTGAAACTGAATGGAATATAGCTTTATAATAATGACTAATAATGTGAAGGCTTGTATTAGTTTTCATTATTCTTAATTGATTTTCAATTGCCATTTGTGCTCCAAGTAGTATACCATAAATTTGATGATTTGGGTCTGGAAAATTAGCTGCAACACCGAGTATACCAATCATTTCATCATCGATATTTTTAATAGGCACTGCTGAACAAGCTCTTTTTTTTAATTCAAAGCAATATTTTTCTTCCGCCATAAAAGGGATTGAATTTTGTTTACAGATTGCCATAGAAACGGCTGTAGTACCCACAGCTTGCTCACTCCAAGATGCACCAATAGTAAAGTTTAGATTTTCTTTAAATGATTTTTTTACTTTTTCATCACCAATGGTATGTAATAGATTACCGTTATTATCTGTTAGAAAAATAATATACCCAAAACCTTTAATATTTTGGTAAATCTTTTGCATAAATGGTTTTGTTATATGTATAAGTGTTTTGTTATCATTTAGTTTTTTATCCAAATTATCTTTAGATAATATAATTTCAGATTTTCCGTCAAAAGGATTTACTTTGAATTCTTTACTTCTTTCCCATGAGCTTAGTACTTCTTTTGTCAAAGAATGGGGTACTTGTCCATTCTTTATAAAATTATGCCATTCTTCTCGCAAAATCGTATTCTTGTGGATTTCAACCAAGTTCATCCCTCCAATAATTTATCTAAATTTTTGAAACTTTGGCTTGTCTGTATATATAAAATATACTTTATAAAGTTCTTGTGTATTCATTGAGGTGGAGTATTTTTTTGAAGAAAAAGTATGTAGTCTTTATTCTTATCTTCTTCAGATAGATTAGGTATTTCATGGATTCTATCATCAAAATAACTTGGTATCTCAAACCCTTGACGTACTGCTGCTAAACAACCACCTTTACAGGCCTTTTCATTTGCTTTTACTATATCAGGAGTTACTTTGCTTGGATCGGTGAATTTGATATGGTTATTCACTGAATGTCCTACTAAATATTTAATATTAGGAAATTGATTTTTAAAATAATCACTGAGCAACGATTGATCAGCTTTTCTAAAAGGGGTTACCCTCTATTTACCAATAATTGTTACTTTATCATCTCCAAATCCCATTTTTTTAGCTTCAACCATCAATGGAATAGTATCCGGATCAATTCCCATCATTCGAGTAGCAACCATGTCAGTTTCTACACTATTATTTCCACTAATAATAACATGACTTTGTACTGGATCAACTGGCGCAGGAGTATTTCCTTCTCCGCCAATGAGGCCGTCAATTATAACTAAATCAGGTTTATACAAATATAGAATATCTACTAATTTGTTATTAATATGATAATTATGATTTCTTTGTCTTAAATTATAAGGAATAGAACCCATAGCATTTTTAAATCCTAAGGTAACACCGGTAAATAAATTAGTTTTCATTTTGGGTAAAGAGATATAAAAGGCATCTCCATTTACAACCTCAGTCAAAATCTTTGGGATGAATATTTCTTTCATTACTTGAGCCTTAGGTAATATATAACGTTCTACCGGTTGCTCTTCTAATGCAATACATTTAACGTTTCTAACATTTGCAATTCTATCAATACCTGCAGTTTTGAAGGATACCCAAGTAGGCATACTCCTACCTGATGATTCAACAATAACAATATTTTTAGTGAATTGCTGAACATAGCATATAACTGCATCTAAAACTCTAGGATCAGTACTTTCAGGATACTCCTTATCTTTAAATCCAATGTCAAAATATACAGATACTAAATTTGGTTTAATGATAACTTTTTTTTCTTTGATTTTGTCAGTAAAGTGAATTTTGGCATCTAATTCATTCAAATTATTAAAACAATATTTTGAATACTTGCAATATCTTTACGTTGGTAATATTCTGCTTGTCCATAATTTTTAGGTAATGCTACATAGTCTCTCATATAGTTCATTTTTGGCGCATGTGTGATAACAACATAATTTTTTCCTGACATATATTATCTCCTTTCGAGCACTATTTTCCTTATTTTATTATACAAAGTTATTTTACTTTTACATCAACCTAAAGTATGAGTTTTAATTATCTTTTTTGTTATTTCCATAAGATTTTCTATATTTTGAAGGAGATGTCCCTACTTTTTTCTTGAAGACTTGGTTGAAATATGATTGACTACTGAAACCAATAATCTCAGTGATTTGCTCCATAGAATATCTGGTGGTTTCTAAAAGCATTTTTGATACAGATATCCTTTTTTCAATGAGGTAGTCAATGGGAGAAGTTCCAGTATACTTTTTAAACTCATGTACTAAATAATATTTATTCATAAAGGCTATTGTGGCTAAGGAATCTAAGGATAAGTTTGAAGCATAATGAACATCTATGTATTTTTTTATATAAGCACATTCTTTATTAATATTTTTTGTTGAAGATAATACTAAATTTGATTTTGTTCTTCTTATTACATTAAGAATCAAAATTTCTAAAAGATTTTGGCAAATTGATTGGTAATGTTCTTCTTTTCTTTCAACTTCACGTAGTAGATTATCTAGATAAAATAGGATTTCATGTTTATATTTATTATAGTTATGAATACTGTAGGAATTTGTTAATTCAGAATCATCAGCACTTCCATCAATCATAAGAGAGATTCCATCTATTCCTAATACTATATATTCTAAGGGATTTGAATCTTTGGATGATTCAGTATGAAGTACATTTGCATTTACTATAACTAAATCATTTTCTTTTACAGTAAAATCTTTATCTTCTATTTTAAAATGCCCACTTCCATGAACTACATAAAATAATTCAGTAAAAGGATGCAAGTGCATGGTACTATGCCAATCATCCTCATACTTTGATTTCGAAGCATATCGAAGTTTAGCATTTGTTTTACTAATTTCATTACTTTTAAATTCAAATAAAGTATTTGACACAGATGTACACCTCCGGGAGTTATAAATTATTATTGATTAAGAATAATTTGACGCAATGATTATAAATTGCGAACAAGTTCGAAATTTATAGTTACAAGTTGTGGATATCTTTCGCAAGCGAAAGCTTTTAACTAAATAAAAGATATAAAGATTCCTTTTGCATCAGTAAAAGAACATTATTTCAGATCCTTAACTTGTCACTGATTTAATTCGCTTTTTATTCCAATTATAAATTCTCTTCTTAAAGCTGTATTCTCTAAAAACAAATCCATATAATTTTATTATATTGCTTTAAAATCTAAATAACAATATAACTAAAAAAACAAGCAACATAATTATAGAAAAAAAAGGATGATAGTCTTATACTTATACTAACAAGAAAATAATTACATTAGGGGGATAATTATGAAAAGAGTATTAGGTTTATTAATTTCAATTTGTTTACTTGTATCATTAGTAGCTTGTTCAGCCAAGACTGAATCGACTACTACGGATGGTGAATCTAGTGACACATCTAAGGTAGAAGAAAAGGTTTTAAAAATTGCAGGTTTAAATGGTGGATATGGAGATGAGCATTGGAAAGAGTTAGTTTCTAAATTTGAAGCTGCAAATCCTGGGGTTAAAATTGAATTAACTCTTGAGAAGAATATTGCTGAAGTTTTAAGACCTCAAATTCAAGCTAGAAATCTTCCAGATATTATATACTTAGCTGTTGGTGCGGAAGGTAAGTTAACAGATACATTAATAAAGGAACAAGCTATACACGATATAACAGATGTACTTGATATGGAAGTACCAGGTGAGGGTGTTAAGGTTAAGGAAAAAATAATACCTGGTTTTACAGATACTCTAATAACAAATCCATATGGAGATGGTAAGACATATTTAGCACCATTATTTTATTCACCATGTGGACTTTTCTATAATAAAAACCTTTTTGGAGAAGGAAAATATAAATTCCCTGAGACTTGGGATGAATTATTAGCACTTGGAGAAACAGCTAAGAAGGATGGTATCTCATTATTTACTTATCCTACAACAGGATACTTTGATGCATTCTTCTATGCACTTCTTAATGAAGTAGGAGGAGCTGATTTATTTAATAAAACGATGAATTATGAAGAAGAGGCTTGGACTAGCGCTGAAGCTGCTAAAGCTTTTGAATTAGTAGGTGAATTAGCTAAGTATACTCACCCAGATACAGTTTCTCAGGCAAATGGAGAGGGATTTACAAAGAATCAACAACTAATATTAGATAATAAAGCTTTATTTGTACCTAATGGAACTTGGTTACCAGGTGAAATGAAAGATGCACCTAGAGCAGATGGATTTGAATGGGGATTTACAGCGCTACCAAAGGTTACAGAGAGTGGAGATGCCTATTCTTATACATTCTTTGAACAGATGTATATACCAGAGGGAGCAAAGGAAGTTGAACTAGCTAAGAAATTTATGGCTTATATGTATTCAGATGAAGCAGCAAAAATAATATATGAAAAAGCTGGTGCAGTTCAGCCAATAGTAGGCGCAGAAAAATTAATGAAAGAAGAAGATCCAAATAAATTATACTTCTCAGTTTATAATGATGGTGCAAAGGCAGCTATGGGTGGATTTGCGGCAGCTCCTCCAGTAGAAGGTGTTGATTTAACAAGTGGAGATGGAATTCTTTTCGGAACTGTTAACTCTATTGTTTCAAAGAATAAAACTGTAGAGCAGTGGCAAAAGGAAGTTGTTGAAGCTGCAGCTAAGATTAAAGAAGCAATAAAGTAGATTGATAATATGGTGGATAAAATATCCGCCATATTGTTTATTATGAGGAGGGAAAATTGTGAATAACAGAAGTTTAAAATTATTTATTTTTATTTGTCTAACTCCTGCACTCATTTTATTTTCTATTTTTATGATAGTTCCAACTCTAAGTGTATTTAAAATGTCACTATATAAGTGGGGAGGGCTATCTGCAAAAAAAGCTTTTGTGGGATTGAATAATTTTAAAATTTTAATAAGAGATGCTAACTTTTTAAGATCTTTTCAAAATACAATTTTTATTATTGTAATAGTAACTATAATAACAATGACAATAGCAATAATCTTTGCATCCATTCTAGTACGTGAAGATATCAAAGGTCAAAACTTTTTCAGAGTTATATTTTATGTACCCAATATTTTATCAGTTGTAGTTATATCATCTATATTTTCAGCAATATATGATCCTAGCCAAGGACTTATAAATAGTTTTTTTAGAATATTAAAACCTGAGAACTGGGTAAACATTCAGTTTCTCGGAAATCAAAGAATTGTAATCTATTCTATTGCTGGAGCAATGATTTGGCAAGCAATAGGATATTATATGGTAATGTATATGGCAAGTATGAGCTCAATACCGGTTCATTTATATGAAGCGGCCGAGCTTGATGGATCGGGTAAAATAAGCCAGTTTTTTAATATTACCCTTCCTTTAGTTTGGGATACTATAAGGACAACACTAACCTTTTTTATCATAAGTTCTATTAATCTAAGTTTCTTATTTGTAAAGGTAATGACTAGTGGAGGACCAGATGGTTCCTCGGAAGTATTTTTAAGCTATATGTATAAGCAAGCATATAACAATGCAAGTTATGGTTATGGTATGGCTATAGGTGTTACAGTTTTCTTATTTTCATTTTTATTATCAGGAATTATTAACAAAATTACAAAACGTGAAACCTTACAATATTAGGAGGCTTATATGAATAAGAAAAAGAACATAAAGAAAGCAGATAATATTTATAGATTATTTATATATGTTGCGTTAATAACCTTGGCTATTAGTATAATAGTACCGGTATTGTGGGTATTTTTGGCATCTATTAAAGAAAACTCTGAATTCTATGGTAATCCATGGGCATTACCAAAAGGATTCTACTTTAAAAACTTTGTTGATGCAATAGAAAAGGCAAAAATGGGTGAGTACTTTTTAAACTCTGTTACAGTTACCACATTAGCTTTAGCTATATTGTTAGTTGTTGCTATTCCAGCAGCATATGTTTTAGCTAGGTTTGAATTTAAAGGTAAAAAAATTATAAATAGGTTATTCATGGCAGGTTTATTTATCAATGTAAACTATATTGTTGTTCCAATATTTTTAATGCTTCTAGGATGGGATGGATATATTATGAAGATATTTGGAAAGGGGATATTCTTAGACAATATTGTTGTTTTAGCTATAGTTTATGCTTCATCAGCAATCCCTTTTACAATTTATTTAGTATCTAATTATTTCAAGACATTACCGAAGACGTATGAAGAAGCAGCTTCTATAGATGGTTGTGGATATTTTAGAACTATGATTAGTATAATGATTCCTATGATAAGACCTAGCATAATAACGGTTATATTATTTAATTTCCTATCTTTTTGGAATGAGTATATTATAGCGCTAACTTTGATGCCAGGAAAATCAAAAACTTTACCAGTAGGATTAATAAATTTAATGCAGTCTCAAAAAGCTGCAGCTAATTATGGACAAATGTATGCGGGGTTAGTAATTGTAATGATTCCTACATTGGTCTTATACATCTTAGTTCAAAAGAAATTAACTCAAGGAATGAGTCTTGGAGGAGTAAAGGGGTGATGGGTATGTCAAAACTTAAAGGGAATATAACACTTCCTAGCGAAGCAGGGTTCTTAAAAGAAACAAAGGAAATCTTAGAAAGATTAGGAGCAGATGCTATTAGGGATAGTGATGGTACAAAACTTTCAGAAGATATAAAAAGTTTAAATGCAAAAATTTATACCACATATTTTGTGAGTAGAGGGCATAATGAATTTGCCAAAGAAAATATGAATGAATGTCAACAGATTTATTTGATGAGTAAGTTCAATTTAGCAAATTCAGAAAAACTAGAAATATTATTTATGGAGGGTTATTTTTCAGAACAAGTAAAACCTGATTATGACCATAATCCAAAGAAATGGTGGGAAGTAATAGATAGAACTACAGGACAAGTAGTAGATATAGATGATTGGGATATAGATAAAAGTAAAAACAAGGTGATAATTTTTAATACAGAGCAATTTCATGAATATACTGTTTCTTTTTTAGTATATGCTATATGGGACCCAACACAAATGTATAACCATATAACGAATAACTGGGGAGATAAGGAGCATGATATTCCTTTTGATGTAAGAAAACCTGAATCATCAAAATATATAATAGATTATATTGATAAGTGGTTAGAGGAGAATAAAAATACAGACGTAGTAAGATTTACAACATTCTTTTATCATTTTACCCTTATATTTAATAACATGGGTAAAGAGAAATTTGTGGATTGGTTTGGATATAGTGCAAGTGTATCTATAGAAGCTTTAGAAGCATTTGAAAAAGAAATGGGATATAGATTAAGACCAGAAGATATAATTGATGAAGGATACTATAACACGTCCTTTAGAAGACCTTCTAAAGAATTTTTGGATTTTATGGATTTTCAACAACAATTTGTATCGAAAACGGCTAAGAAGTTAGTTGATAAGGTTCATAAAGCAGGCAAAGAGGCTATGATGTTTTTAGGAGATAACTGGATTGGAACTGAACCCTATGGAAAATACTTCAGTAATATAGGAATAGATGGGGTTGTTGGTTCTGTAAATAGCGGTGCAACGCTAAGAATGATTTCTGAAATTCCTGGAGTTAAATATACCGAGGGAAGATTCTTGCCATATTTCTTTCCTGATACTTTTAGAGAAGGCAATGACCCTACAGTTGAAGCTAGAACAAATTGGATATCAGCAAGACGTGCTATTATGAGAAAGCCTGTGGATAGAATTGGTTATGGAGGGTATTTATCATTAGCTTATAAATTTCCTAAGTTTATAGACTATATCGAAAATGTGTGCAATGAGTTTAGAGAAATTTACTACAATATAAAAGATGTTAAACCTTATTGTGGGTTAAAGGTCGCAATTCTAAATTCTTGGGGAAAAATCAGATCGTGGCAAACTTATATGGTTGCTCATGCACTATGGTATAAGCAGATTTATTCATATCTTGGAATACTTGAATGTTTAAGTGGTACTAGTGTAGATGTATCTTTTATTAGTTTTAGTGAAGTAAAAGCAAAAGGAATACCAAAGGATATAGATGTAATATTAAATGCTGGGGATCATGATACAGCATTTAGTGGAGGCGAGGAATGGCTTGACGAAAAACTTACAGCGACCATTAGAGCGTGGATATATAATGGTGGAGGGTTTATAGGGGTAGGAGAGCCATCAGCTAATCATCATCAGGGTAGATATTTTCAATTAGCTGATGCTTTAGGAGTAGAAAAGGAACTAGGTTTCTCACTAAGTACAAATAAATATTTTAAAGAGGAGAATAAACAGCACTTTATAACTGAGGATATAAAAACACCAATAGATTTTGGAGAAAGTATGAAGAATATTTATTCATTGAGCAAAGATACAGAAATTCTCCAGTATAGCGATGGAGAAATACATTTATCAGCTAATAAATATGGGAAAGGTAAATGCGTATATATAGCAGGACTACCATATAACGAAGATAATACTCGATTATTATTAAGAAGTATTTTCTATTCTGCTAATAGAGAAAAAGAACTATATAAATGGTTTGCACAAAATATCTATGTAGAAGTTCATGCATACCCTGAAATTAAGAAATATGCTATAGTAAACAATTCAGATATTGCTCAAAAATCTATAATCTATGATGGGGAAGGTAATAATTTTGAAGTAAATCTGAAAGCCTGTGAGATTCGATGGGCTGAAATGTAGTGGGTGATAAAATGAAAAAAGTAAAAGCTATTGTTGCAGCGCTCTTTTTTATTCTTTCAGTTTATTTAGTGTTAAAGGGACAAAATATAAAAGGTTATTTGGGATTGGTGATTATGTTAATGGGCCTTTTTGGTATTTTGTTAGAATTGTTCATTTACAATAAAAAAAATGTTTAATTATAGTAGATTATAAAAAGGTATGCAGAGTAATTTTGCCTACCTTTTTTATTGTGCAGAAATTTATAAATTCTATCATTTGTTCTTATTGATAAACTATTCTGAAAAGTGTATCCTGTATATGTAATTGAAAAATATAGGAAAAATGGAGAGTAAAATGGTTAAAATTATAAAAAAGAAAAAAGAACTGATATTTAGTATTGCATTAACTGGGATTTTATACATTGTGTTGAATTTTAACTTTTCAATAAAAATGGCTATAGCATTATCTTTATTGACGATAATGTTATGGGCTACTAATGCTGTGGATAGGACAGTAGTAGCATTATTCTTTGTTTTTATGGCATTTATAATGGGACTAGCTCCTGCAAAGGTAATATTCAAATTTCCTATGACGGAGAATTTTTATATCATTGTTTTTTCTTTTGTTATTTCTGAAGGGGTAGTCAAATCTGGACTTGCTGAATATACTTCTAGAAAATTAATGAATAAAATAGTTAAGACACCAAATAATATGATTCTTTTTTCATATATAGCGGGTATAATTCTTATATTTTTTATACCTCAACCATTCCCTAGAGTAATTCTTTTATCAGCATTTTATATAGAGTATTTAAAAGGACAAAAAATATCTAGAGACTCAAAGTCAGTATTAATGTTTAGTATATTTACAGCCGCAACATTCACATCTATGATGTTTTTAAATGGAGATCTTTTGTTACATTTTGTAGCTATGGAAATGGGGAATAGTTATATAAATTGGCAACAATGGTCAATGTATATGACTGTACCATCTATTTTAATATGTATAATTACTTATTTTTTATTTAAACTAGTATTCAGAAAAGAGTTAAAAGGTGTAAAGTTTGAATCACTTAAAATAAATGATAAACAAATAAAAATGACGAAGGAAAAATATATAACAATATCTGTACTAATTGGTATATTTATTCTTTTCACAACTCAATCTATTACTGGAATAAGAGCTCAATGGATATTGCTTTTAGGTAGTATAGCAATGTACTTTGGAAAAATAATAGATTTATCATCTTTCAAAAAAGTTAATTGGAAATTGTTAATATTTTTTGTTGCTGCTTTTTCCATTGGTGGTGTCTTAACTTATTCAGGTGTAGTTGATATTTTATGCAATAAATTATTAATATTAATACCGAAATCTAATTTGAATTATCAAATCATGGTTATTGTTATTATATCAATGATTTTACACATATTTTTAGGAAGCGCAGTAACAACATCAGCTATAGTACTACCAATATTTATGAAAATGAGTTTGTTTGATACAGGATCTCCCATACTTACACTTATGGTATATAGTGTAGTAAATATGCATTATCTACTACCTTTTCAACATGCTACTATAATGATTGGATATGGAGAGGATTTTTATGGTAGCAGGCAAGTTTTTAGATATGGGCTATTAATGACTTTAGTAACGTTTATTAGTGTTATCTTAATAGAAGTTCCATGGTGGAGATTGATTGGAGTTATTTAACTATATACGCAACAGATAATAAATATAAAATTTATGTAAATTATGAGCAAAACAAGATAAATTATGGTATAATTTAACTGATTCAAGTTTGGAGAATAATAATAATCTAGGTATCGAGAGTGGGTTTTTAGATTATAATAAAAATGACAAAAAATTGTGCTATGGGAGAGATTAGACTTGAAATTTAAACAAAAGATTTTTTCATTAATGATAACAGTAATTATAACTTTATTATTTAGTATAAATACATATGCTGAAAATAATAGAAATGTAAGTGAATCGCCTGCATTGCAGGATATTTTAAATAAATCAGCACCAAACACTCTTACTATTGATTCTTCTAATAATAAAAACATGATAGTGATTAACTTTGAACCGATGAACAATTTTACAACAACATATAGTGAACGTTTAAAACTTGATATATTTGATAATGGGAATGTAAAAATTCACGGTAAAATTATGTTAACAGCTAAAGAAAATGTCACTGATAGTACTATAGCTATAGCAAGAATGTCTCAGCCTGGTTTTAATGTAGGTAACAAACCACAATATCAGATTTCAAATTTTGAAATAGTTAGAAATGGTGCGGTAATGGGAGTTATAAATCACAGTATAAACTTTGATAAAGGGTATTATTGTAATACAAATGATTTATCAACATCTCGACCTATTAAACTAGTATTAAAAAAATCAAATGATGGGTATTATTATTTATATATGCACAAAGAAGATTATAATGAAATTATTGTTGGTGAAGAAGTTTCTATAGAGGCTAAAAAATATTGGGAATTTTTTGATAAAAGTATTACATATAAGCAAATAAATAAAAAAGTCTTATCTTTGGATGAATCTAAATTTAATTTTTTATTTGTGCCTGATATTCATTCAAGTATAATTGATTCAAGGGTTCCAAAAGGAATTGAACTTTTAAAGGATATTCAAAAAGTTAAAGATATGACTATTATTACAAATGGAGATATTGCTAATCAAGATGGTGACATGTTTAGTGATTCAAATAATATGATTCACAAAAACACATTAAAAAGTATAGTAAATATGTTAGGGAAAAATTTCCTATGGTGTAAGGGAAATCATGATGATAATAGTCTACAAAGTAGATTAGTTTCTGACATTGTTTTTGAAAGTGAATTAAGAGAATTAATTTTAAATAAGATGAATCCTAAAGGATATGAAATAACTTTTTCTGATGATGGTTTATATTATTTTGCTGATAATAAGGAAAGTAAAATAAGATTAGTATTTTTAAATACACACGAAAATGATTATACAATTGTTAATGGAGAGATAAGAGAAGATACGGCAAGAAAAGGATATATTAATCAAAAACAATTAGAATTTGTAGCTAATGTAGCATTAGATTTTTCAAGTAAGGGTGAAGATAAAATAAATTGGCATACGTGCTTTTTCTCTCACTATCCGTTTAATTTTGAAGGCACTAAAGGAAGCGCCGCTGAATCCTGTGAGAATGGAGATGAAATGTGGGAAATAATAAAAGCATTTAAATATGGTACAAGTGTTTCAATAAGTTCTACAATACGAAGTAATCCTGTACACAACTTATCAGGATTAACTAAAGATTTTGGAGAACAAGGTGCTATGAATGTAGTTGGTTGTTTTTATGGACATTTTCATAATGACCAAATGCAAATGAAAGATGGAATAACATTGGTTTGTAGTGAAGCTTTTACATCAGTTAACTATAATTCTGAATGGGAACAAATTAGTAGACATGTGTTTTCTTATGATGAATTCGCATTTGATATAGTCTCAATAGATAAAAATGCTCGAACAGTGTTATTAAAAAGAATTGGTAATGATAGTGCAGGAGATAGAATGTTTAATTATTAGGGTTAAGGGAAAAATAATAAAATAACTTAGATGACTTTTTCTTTAAAATATATGCAATGTAACGGAGGCTATACTACAAAAAATAGTATAGCTTCCGTTATATTTTTTGCCTAAAAATTTATATATGGCTTTTTCTTTTAATTATTTTTTTTTATTACAATCAATAACCATATAACATGAATAAATAGAGCAATTAATAATATCAATATATTATTAGGATTTTGTATAATTTTTGTTATCCAGTAAGGAGGAAATATATTAGAAAGTATTGTTACCCATCTTTCGTTTAGTAAATCCGATATGGAAAATAGAAGCATTATGTTTAAGGCTTTTGCATAAGTTAAACCCTTAACCTTATCATCAGACAATACAAATAAAATACTACCTATAACAAATGAATATATACCTAGAAGTATAGCTATAAAAAGTAAAGTTAATATTGGAACATGATAAACATTTAGTAGATAATAGGTGAATATAGTATATATGAAGGTTCCAATAAAACTAAAGGAAAGTCTATTTAATAAATATCCCATTTTACCCAAAGGGGTTATAGACATTAGTTCACTTATTTTACCATCTTTTTCATCCAACATCATAAACCCAGTAACTACACCTAACATGCCAGGGATTAGGACTAGTGTAAGAGAAAGAATACAACTATGATATGGTGTTATGCTAAATTTAAAATAATTTTCTATAAAGGGAATAGAAAAAATCAGAAGCAACTTAAAAATAATTGGAATAAAAATTGGCAATATAAATAATAAAAGCATAATGGGTTCTCTTATAATTTGCCTGTAATCATTTTTTATATGTTTATAATTAATCATATTTATTACCCCTAACCTATGACTTTATTCTCAAAAATTTTTTTCACAATATTAAAAAAACAATAATTTATAATACACAAATATAGAATTAATATAAAAGCTTCAAATATATTTATACCATTAAATGTACCTAAAAAAAGTCTTAAAATCGAAACGCTTGGTAATACTGTGAATATATAAGAATATTTAAATCCAAAGATTGAGAAGCACGGTATTATAAGAAGGAGCATCCATGGTATCATCTTTATAAAGTACTGGTTGAGAGTATTGCAATTTGCGCTAATTAAGAATCCACATAGAGTAAAAAAGATGGAAGTAAGGATAATTACTAATATTAATAATAGCCAATTTACATAAAAACCATAGGTTACAATAGTAATGAAAGTTCCAGCAATAACAGCGATTAAAGTTAGAGATATTAGTTTTGATAGCATATATTCCTCTGTTTTAAGAGGAGTTACAACTATATAATTGATGATTCCTTGAGATTTTTCTAACATAATAAGACCACCAATAAAAAACAAACCTAAAACAGAAGGATCTGAAAATATCACTAGAGGTACTGCGAATTTTAATATACTTTGTGCAAGTCTAGATAATATAATGATATAAAATAATGTTATGAGTATATATATGAAAAAGAAACCCTGTCTGTATTGAAACTTGATATCATTTTTTATTGCATTTACTAGTCTCATGAAAGCTTCCTCCCTGTTAATTCAATAAAGATATCTTCAAGACTTGCTTCTTGAGTATGAATAGTTTTAATTTCATTATTTTTCATAATATCGAAGTATTTTTTATCTTTATTGATTGTTTGAAGATTAAAGGTATCAGCAATAAGTTGTCCGTTAATCATATATTCTACTTTTACAGATTTTTTACCGTACTTTAGTTTAAGATTTTTAGGATTATCTATGACAGATATATTTCCATCAACAATAAATGCTACCCGGTCACATAATTGTTCAGCTACAGTCATATTATGGGTTGTTAAAAACACAGTTTTACCTCTTTCTTTCTGTTCAATAATCATATCTTTAATAATCTTTGCATTAACGGGATCAAGACCTGATGTGGGTTCATCAAAAAACATTAAGTCTGGTTTATGCATAAGAGATCTTATAAAATTCAAACGCATTTTCATTCCTTTTGAGTATCCTTCAACTCTTTGGTGTTGATTAGGTAGTAAACCTACTCTATCTAATAGTTTATTAATATCCTCGAGAGGATTTTTATAATAGGAGCCGATTAATTCTAAATTTTCTTTTGCAGTTAACTTAATGTATAAATTAGGGAAGTCGAATGCTACACCGATTTTTTCGTAGAAATCTTTATTCCACTCACTTCTTTCTTTTCCTAAAACCTCGATATTACCTTCATATCCTCTTAATAAACCTATTATGAGTCTTTGAGTAGTAGTTTTTCCAGCGCCACTTGGACCAAGAAATCCAAAAATTTCACCTTTTTTTATTTCAAAGTTAAGATTTTTTAATGTTTTCTTTTTAGATTTTTCATAATTGAAGTTAACTTTTTTAACTTTGATCATATTAATGCCTCCTTTAAAAATCAACTGTTCTTTTTTAGATTAAAAAAAATTATAATTTACTGATTATTCCCATTGATCCCATAAAGTAAAATAAAATGTATTCTGCTAACATACTATTTTTTTTCTCTTCATCATCTTTATATTTCCGGATAATGAGAATAATACCGTTAATTAATTCTTCAGCTAATATTTCGCCTATATTAGGTAATTGGTAGTTAGGATTATATTCTTTAATATGTTCTTGGAAATGCTCAATAATTAAATCAATAATTAATTGTCTTGTTGATGCATATTTTGTACCAGCGCTGCCCTGGAGTAGAATGACAAATTTTCTTGTAAGTCTTGGCATAATATCTTTGGCTAGCTGAGACAATATTTCTTTCCATAATGTTGTATTTGTGGTATCCCATAAATAATTAGGTCTTTCTTCTTCGTTATGATGTTTCATAAAATAGATAAAATTGTTATATTCATCAATAACTACAGCTTCAAAAAGTGCTTCTTTATTATCAAAATAATTATAAAAATTACCTATGGTAGTACCTGCTAGTTTAACTATTTTTCTGATAGAGGCTTTTTCAAAACCATGAATATAAAATTGTTCTTCTGCTGCTTTTAGTATTGCAGCTTTAAGTTCTTCTTTTTTTATTTGCATTAAAAATCACCCGTTCTTTATTAGAGTTTAGCATGTTAGATTTTTAATGTCAAGAAGACATATTTAAGATGTCTTTACTTAATTTATATTCAAATACTAGTAATAGGTAATATTTGAAAAAAATAATTTATAACAATATCGAAAAAACCCTTGTGCTATTTCAAATATGGTGTATACTTATATAGTACCTTAATTCAGAAGCAAATAATTTATTATTAGAATAATTTTCGAATTGTATATAGATAAGAATAACTTAAATACATAGATTTCGAAATTTTTATTGATGATTTATTTTTTCAAAGAATTAAAGGAATAAAAATTTCGGAGGTAGAAAAACATGACAGGAACAGTAAAATGGTTTAACAGTGAAAAAGGATTTGGATTTATTACTACAGAAGAGGGAAATGACGTATTTGCTCATTTTTCACAAATCAATAAAGATGGATTCAAAACTTTAGAAGAAGGCGAAAAAGTATCTTTCAACGTTGTTGATGGACCTAAAGGACCTCAAGCTGAAAGTATCACAGTAATCTAATTATATTAGACTAATTAAGACCTGAAGAGAAATCTTCAGGTTTTTTGTTTTTTGAGAATTTGGTAGTATGTAACAATATCGTAACGTATCAATTGGAATCATATGATAAACTGGTTTTAAAAGTGTTTAAGAGATAGAATTTATAATAACTTCATAAAAATAATCATAGGAGGTATTCAAAATGAATAAAGGTAAATTTAGAGGAATTCTTTCATTATTACTAGTTATGAGTATATTTTTAATTGGATGTACAAAAGAAAATAATGCTGAAAAGGTATATAAAAATCAAACAACAAATATTCAAAATGAGTCTGAGGAATTAGAGCCATCCGAAGAAAAAGACAACAATAAAGATACAGAGGTTACAAAAGCTAAAGATGATTCAAAGGATGATATAAAAACAAGCTATGATAATGTTGGACTATTATTAGGACTTTCAAAATCAGATGAAACAAGTAAATTTTTGGCACAGTATAAAACAATTTGGATTTCATCCATAGATGGAAAACTTTCATATAACCTAAAGAATGATATGGTGTTAGTTCCACATGGAAATGATTTTTATAAGATAAAAAATTATAATTTCATAATGGATAAATTAGGAGACTGGTCAGAAAAAAATAAATCTGAGTATGGTTTATATGATTATGAATACAAATTTAATTATAATACCATTGGTGTCAACAAGATTAATGAGAAAGAAGTACCTTTATATACTAAGGAATCTATGGAAAAACAACTTTCTTCAATTGATTGGCCTATTGGAGAAATTAATGAGAAAGTCACATATGTGGGGAATGAATATATTTCTGTAATCGGAGATAGTTTTGAAACAGGTGGCGGAACATATAATAGTGGGCATTATTATGTGAAGTTTTATAAAATATCAGATTTTAACAAACAAAAGAATCCAAAGAAATTAGCTGATTCAGTGATTAGTGAAAAGGATAAGCAAATTGGAGATTATAATAAGAAGTTCAACAAGATTTTAAATGAAGCAAAAACAGATGATGGTGGCATTTTTTATTTAGAAAATCAAAAAGTAGATTGGGATAATATCATCATTGGAAGAGATAATGGGTATTGGATAGCACAAGTGCCTGTAATTACTGAAAGTGAACATCATGGAAATGGAAGTAATTTTTCTTATCCAAGGGAATTTTTAAGCCTTAATAATGAATTACCAGAAAATATTGAAGCAAATGATAGTTTAAGTATTGAACTTAGTAAAATAAAAGAGGTAATTCCAAAAGCTACTGATGCAGTAAGTTCAAGAAATGGAGAGCTTCTAGCAGTTATTACAAATAACCAGGTTCTTGTATTTAGTAATAATAAAGATTTGACGAAACCTGATTTAACAATAGATATTGCTGATGGAGAGAGTATAGTTTCACAGCAGTGGTCTTACAAGAAATACGTTAGTAATTGGAATGATATAATATCAAAAGCGAAGTAAAGTTTAAATAGAGTGAAATAAATAAACTCTCTAGCCTTTAATGGTTAGAGAGCTTTTTTAGTGCACTGATAAATAGCCGTTTACTTAAGAAAAACAACCACTTATATAAAAAATATAGAAATAAAATTATATTTAAAATATACTATAAACACAGGAGAGGGAGTGTCAAATAATGAAAGTCCATATGGATATAAATGAGGAATACGATGAACTGACAATAGTAGTAAAAGCAAAAAGAATTACAGATGAAGTAAAAGAAATTATGGAAAAACTTCAAAACAAAAAGGAAAAAACGATTATTGGGAAGTTAAATCAAAAGATGTATATTTTAAACCCTAAAGAGATAACTTTGTTTTATAGTAATAATCAAAAAATTTATGCGGATACAAAAGAGCAAACATTTGAGGTAAAAGAAAAGCTATATGAATTAGAAGAATTATTGAAAGGTTATTCCTTTGTTAGGATATCAAAATTTGCAATAGCTAATGTAAATGAAATAAAAAATATAGAAATGTTCTTCAATGGAAGTTTAGTAGTTAATTTTAATAATGGAAAGCAAGAAACAATATCAAGAAGATATGTGTCTAAAGTTAAAAAATTTATTGGTCTAGGAGGTAAATAATATGGATTATATTAAACAATTTATTAAAAGAGGTTTATTTGGAATTACAATAGGGGTAACTATTAATCAAGTATTTTGTGTAATTTTTTCTTTGGCAGGACTTATTACTGAAGTACCATCAGAAATAGTAATATCACAATTTATAATAGCAGCTTTGACAGGTTTCTATCTAGCAGGTGTAAGTGTGATTTTTGATGTAGAAGAATGGAGTTTATTAAGACAAACTATTACTCACTTTATAGCTATGTTACCATATCTTCCAGTAGCAGTTTATGCAGGATGGATGCCTAGAAACACAATTGGTATTATATCTTTTATAATAGTCTATATACTGATATACTTTATTATTTGGATTTCATTTAAAAAATATTGGGAGAAAAGAACAAAAGAACTAAATGAAGTGCTTAGAAAAATGAAATAGTAAATTTAAAACAGCTGTTTTTAAGCAGCTGTTTTTATGAAGCAACTTAGTTTATAATCCTAATTTTTGTTTGCAAATATCAATAATTTCTTTTTTTGAAAAATCAATATCACCATCTAAAATATATATAAGATTATTCTTTTGAAGTATAATTGCTGATTTACTGCTATATAAATAGTATCCTCTATTAACATTCCACAAATCAGAAATTTCACTTATATCATTTTTGTATTCTTCAGCTTTTGCTTTATCTCCAAATTCTAAATACTCTGATATGGTTTCTTCAAGTCTTTTTCTTTTCTTATCCATGAATCCATCAAAATAATAATCTGCAATATCTTTGTTTTTACATTCAATGTACTCAGTGCTTACTGACATAATTTCAGTATCTTTTGCTTTTCTTCCGAGACTTTCATAATAATCAAAGCTAATAGGTATAAGAATACTGGATTGTTCATGAATTCTAGTTCTTTCTGGAGTATCATTTGTGCCAAAGTCTGAAAGTTCTAGCACTGTAATATTTTTAGGTTTATTATGATTTTCTTTAAAATCCTTTGATATATTTGAAAATAAGAAGCTCATAATTATACCATTAACTATAACTAGTGTTAGTGTTAATATTATGGAAAAGAAAATAATATTATGTTTACGTGTATTTTTTTTAGTTTTGAATCTTTTAATACAATATGTTGCTATAATAAATGAAATAAGAATAGGAGCGAAAGCAATAACTAGTATGGAGCTATTAGTAAACATATCGGTGATTGTAAAAATAGTTAATATGAAATATAAACTAATTAAGCTCCAAGTTATAATACTTCGAATGATCCTTTCTTTGTTTGTAGAAAATTCCAATTCTTTTCCTCTTGTAAGATTAATCTTGTTTTTTATGAGCCAAACAATTGGAGGTATATATATTGATGACATTATTAGAATTAAAAAAATTGGACCAATTAGAGTGAGTAAAAAAGTGTTGTTAAGTAGATATTCATAATTAAAATTTAGGGTATTGATAAATTGCATACCTACTACAAACGTCAATAATATCATACTTATGAAATCAGTTTTCATAAATGTGTTTTTTATAATTTTATATTCTTCTTCACTATCAGTGTGTATTGGAGTTGCGTTGTTGTTTTTTTCTTTATAGAAAATTTGGTAAACATCGGTATTTGTACAATATGTCCATCCACTTTCTTCGCATAGTTCTTTGTAATCTTTATCCTTTTCATGATTAGGATAGTCAAAAGGAGTTGTATGATAAAAAAGGCTTACATTAAAGGTCAATTCTCTAGGTTCTATTTTGGTAAATATAAACTTACCTCTTTTAATTTCGGAAAGCATAAAACCTTTAGCAGCCATTTTTTCAAGATATTCTTCAAGAGTTTTATATTCTGTTATAGAAGTGAATTTAATTACTTTTTTTGTGTTGTTCTTCATTTTTTTTCATCTCCTAACAATAGATTTCCATCCTGCACTAATTGTTTCAGTCTAAGATGTTCTTGTTTTAAAATTTCCCTACCTTTATCTGTAAGAATATAGTTTTTCTTGCTGTCTTCAGTAGAAGTTTTTACAACAATATCTTCTTTCTCAAATCTTGATAAAAGTGAATATAAGGTTCCAGCCCCTACTTTTACTCTACCACCGGTCATTTTATCTACATTTTTCATTATTCCATATCCATGAATAGGTTTAAGTAAACTTAGTAGTATATAATACATAGGTTCTGTTAAAGTCTGAAGTTGTTTTCTTGCCATTTTAAAACCTCCATATATCGAGTATAGATATATTATATATTGTATATCTATACTCGATATATGTCAATACTAGATATATATGTTAGGTATAAGTTAATAGAAAGGATATCTCTAATTGACAACAATAAACAGTTGAACTATAATTAGTTTAATAAATATAGATTTAAAGGCAATGAAAAGAAGAGTAATTAAGAATTAAGACTTTTACAGAGAACTCCGGTAGCTGAGAAGGAGAGAGGATTAGCTTAATGAAAAAAGTCTTGGAGCTTCGCACAGAACTAAGGAATTAGGGATATTGCGACGGGTTCTCCCGAAATTGAGATAGGGTATAAGCGTTTAGCCGTACCTGAAGAGGTTGATGTGGCAACATATCAGCAAACTGAGGTGGTACCACGAAGTTAACAACTCTCGTCCTCAAGATTAATAGTCTTGGGGGTGGGAGTTTTTTTAGTTTTAAGTTTTAAGTGTTAAGAGGTAAGGTAAGGTTGATTTTCTTGCAGAAAATCTAAATTTAAAAGTTAACTATTTTGTAGATAGAATATGGAGGAATGATTATGTATACAAGGTACACAGATATTGAAAACTTAAAAGAGATTATGCCAGATGCTAATGAGTATAATGTAAACAGAATTGCAAAAATAAATAGAATTCATGAAAATGGGAGGAATCCATATCCTTATTCATTTCGAGATACAACTCATATTTACTATATTTTAGATAAATTTGAAGCTATTGAAGATGAAGATATTTTTAGTATTGCTGGTAGAATAATGTTAATCAGGGATATGGGTAAAACTATATTTATGAATATAAAAGATGAGAGTGGAAACATTCAGTTATATCTAAATGCAAAACTTTTAGGAAAGGAAGATTTTTCAGAAGTGAAAAATCTAGATGTAGGAGATATTATTGGAACTATAGGTACAATTTTTAAAACCAAAACTGGTGAAATTACATTAAGAGTAAAAGAACTTGTTTTATTAACAAAGTCAATCAGACCTTTGCCTGAAAAATTTCATGGTATTCAAGATGTGGAGCTTCGTGAAAGATATAGATCTTTGGATATGATAATGAATGATGATGTAAAAAATAGATTTATCAATAGATCAAGGGCTATTACTGCAATTAGAGATTTTTTGAATAGTAGAGGTTACTATGAGGTAGATACACCAATTTTAGATACAAAGTATGGTGGTGGAGAAGCTAAACCTTTTGTTACTCATGTTAATGCTTTAAATACTGATGCATATTTAACAGTTTCACCTGAATTGTTTTTAAAAAGATTTATTGTTGGTGGAATTGAAAAAGTGTACACTTTCTGTAGAGCTTTTAGAAATGAAGGAATAGATAGAACGCACTATCCTGAATTCACTTTACTTGAGTGTTATCAAGCATATTCGGACTACAGAGATATGATGGAACTCATGGAAAACGTGTATGATAATACTTTTAGAAAGGTATTGGGAAGTACGGTAGTCAACATAGAGAGAGTGTCTGTTGATTTTAAAGCCCCTTGGAGACGAGTTACTATGTATGACTTGGTTAATGAAGAGTTGGGAATAGAATTGAATTCTATGAATGAGATACAGATTAAGGAATATGTAACAGAAAATAATCTTTTTCCACAAATGCAACTGAATAAAAGCCAGGTGGAGGATATGAGCAAAGGATATCTTATACTAAATCTATTTGAAACTTTTTGCGAGAGTAAAATAATTCAGCCAACCTTTGTAATTGATTATCCATATGAAACATCCCCACTGTGTAAAACTCATAGAGAAAACACTGAATTAATTGAGAGGTTTGAACCTTTTGCAGCAGGTGTAGAACTTGGAAATGCTTATTCTGAGCTTAATGATCCAATAAGACAAAGAGAATTATTAAAAGAACAATCTGACAAACTTAGAGCTGGTCTTGAGACAGCGTCACCAATGGATGAAGAGTTTGCTAGAGCTGTAGATGTTGGTATGCCGCCAACTGGAGGACTGGGTGTAGGTATTGATAGACTAATAATGTTTTTAACTGAAGCGAGTTCAATTAAGGATGTAATTGCTTTCCCAATTACAAAGAGATAAGAAAATCACATGAATTTTTTCTTATTACTTTAACTTCCCCTTTGATTTCATCAACTTCATACTTAAAGTTAATTATATTTTAAATATAGGTATTTAGCGCTAAATAAATAGATGATAAAATAACAATATATAAGCTTATATTACTATTAACAGAATAGTTTATTTTAATAGTTGTTAATACTAGAATTAAGGAGGTAAATATGGAAAATAATAAAAAAATAATAGGGATGTTTTCTCTACTAACTATAGTGAGTACAATGATGTTATTTATAAGAGTTGTTATAACAGGAAGTATAACGTACATGTTTTTTACATGGAATCTATTTCTTTGTATTATTCCTCTATATTTATCCATAAAATTAAAATTACTATATTTTAATCGTAGAATAAGAGGGGTATGGCTATACCTGATAGGATTTATATGGCTTTTGTTTTACCCAAATGCACCATATATTATAACTGATTTTGTTCATTTAAGTTTTGTTGACTTTTTTCAAAAAACACAGGATGGATTTTTGCCAATAAAAGACCTAAGAATTTGGTATGACCTTATTATATTCTTTATTTTTATAATGACGGGATTTTTTATGGGATTATACTCTCTATACAATGTTCATGAAATTTTAAAAGATAAGTTAGGAAAGAAAATAGGGTTAGTACTAATATTTATTATAACTTTTTTATCAGGTTTTGCGATTTACCTAGGAAGATATTTGAGATTAAATAGTTGGAATATAGTAACACATCCAATAGCATTAATTACAAATATATTTTTAAGTATAAATATGTTTTCGTTAGGGTTCACTTTATTATTTACCTTATTTTTGTTTTTAATTTATAGTTTATTTTATAGTTTTTTATCGGATTAGAATAAAACTACACCTAATTCATAATAGGTTTGGAAAATTTTTTTAAGAGAATCAGTAGAGGAAGCTTTGCTGGTCCTTTCTTTTTTTATTTCCATGTTAGTACAATTACTTTTGGAATATATGGATAAAATCTTTGGATTTATTCTCTCTAAATTTTATATAAAAAGTGTAACCTTTTCCATTCTCGTACGAATAAAGAGTGGAAAGATTAAAAAATTAGTGACAAGTGATAAGGGGCAGTGCGCTATTAATGTAAGAGATCGTTTAAGAATAACTTCTACTAATTTCTTTCAAAAAATGCCTAAACCATGCATATTTTTGAAATAAAAGTAGAACTAATCCTTAAGCCGACTCAGAAGTGAGGTGATTATATGGATGAAGATAAAAGTTTAATGATTAGATTTCAAAATGGAGATAAAGAAGCTTTTGAAGAGTTAATACTGAAATATAGACAGAATGCTACTAATTTTGCAGTAAGATTTCTTAATGATTCTTATATTGCAGAAGATATTGTTCAGGAATGTTTTGCGTACTTATATGTAAATAGAGACAAGTATAATATTAAATTTTCATTTAAGACTTATTTGTTCACAATGATAAAAAATAAATCTATAGATTACATTAGAAAATGGAATAGAGTTTCTCCATGTAGTGATGTTGAAATTAATGAGATTAATCTAAATTCTCCTGAAGAAATTTATATACAAAAGGAAGAAAATAATGAGATTAATCGAAACATAAATAAACTGAAAGATGATTACAAAACGGTAGTTTATCTTATAGATTATGAGGGATTTACATATAAAGAAACAGCAAGAATTATGAAGAAAACTCTTCCTCAAATAAAGATAATGATATATAGAGCAAGAAAAAAATTGAAAACATTATATTGTAATGGAGGTTAGGATAATGAATTCACAGAATTATAAGGATAAAGAATTTATAGATAAGGTTTGGCAAAAGGTTGACAGATTGGAGAAGTTGCAAGAAGAAAAACAAAGAAGAATAAAGATGATATTAATTTATTTAGCTTGTCCTATCATTGTAACTGTATTCTTACTTATAAATGGTTTATTTGATTCAAGTATTGTATTTATTGTAGGAATTTATTTAATGTCTGTTGCATGTTATTTTGATAATTTCATTCAAACATCTAAATGAAAGGGGATATTTTTATGCTGTGGAAATTAATCTTAAAAGAAATAAAATATCAATTTAAAACTATTACTATATATGTTTTTTTTGGAGTAATACTATTATTTTACATAAGTCAGTTTTCTGCTGACCCAGCAGGAATTCAAAAGCCTGAGCCAGGAATGGATTACTATGGTTATATTGAAATAACAGATGAATATGAAGAGATGAAAGAAATTTACAACAAGCTTGAGAATGATTTATCAAGTGGGGAAGTTACGAAATATACACCTTTATATAAGACTGTTAAACTTAGTGATGATGAGAAAAGTCAGTTAGAAGAATGGTTAGGTGAAATTGCGCCTAGTAGAGATGTTAAAGACCCTAAAACTGATATAAATGTGGAATATGATAGATTTATTGATATAGTACATTCATACGACAGTTTAATGGGGGGGAGTACAGTTTATAGTGATGAACATAGACATACTTTCAGGAATAAAACTTATGAAGAGGCTTTAGAAGAGTATGAAAAAATAAAAGAAAAAGATAAATTCACCAATGCTAGTGCTAGATTGTTTTCAGATTATATGGGCATAACAGCTGGATTATTTCCTATATTTATTGCAGGATTTGTTTTGTTACGGGATAGAAAGAGTAGAGCTAATGAATTAATAAATAGTTCTAAGGTATCTTCTGTAGAGTATGTATTTTCAAAATATATAGCGGTTTGTTTATGTGTTATGGCAGGGTATTTTGCTTTAGCTACGTTCACAACTATTAAGTATATAATTGTAGCCAATAAGTTGAATTTAGTAATAGATAATTTTGCATTTTTTAAATACACTTTAACTTGGATAACTCCTACAGTTTTATTTACGGTGGCTATGGGAATGTTAATGTCTACACTTTTCAATAATGCAATAATTGGTATTATAGTTCAGGCTATAATAGCCTATAAATCTTTAATGCCTCTCCAAGGAGATTACTCACTTACAAAAACAATTATAAGATTTAACTTATTAGGTGAGTTTTCGAATTATATTCAATGGAGGAATTCAATTATTATAAATAGATTGTTTTTTTCTGGTGTTTCATTAGTGTTTGTATTTCTTACAGCTTATATCTGGTCAATTAAAAGAAGTGGATCTTTAAATAAAATTGTAAAAAAAGGAGTTTATTAATGAATATTAAAATTAATAATTTAAATAAATTTTACGGCAATAAAGTAGCACTAAACAATGTGAATTTAGATATTGGAGAAGGAATGTTTGGACTTTTAGGGCCAAATGGAGCTGGAAAGACAACTCTTATGAGAATACTAACTACTGTGGTTACTAAAAGTAATGGAAATATAACGATAGATAATATTGATATTGAAAAAAGGAAAAAAGTTAGAGGTATTATAGGATATTTACCACAGGAGTTTTCTTTATATCCTAATATGTCTGTATATGAAGCACTTGATTACATGGCACTTTTATCAGGAATAAATGATAATAAATATAGAAAAGAATTAGTTAATGAATTAATCCAAAAAGTTAATTTGGAAAATGACTTAAGAAAAAAGGTTAAGAATCTTTCGGGTGGTATGAAAAGAAGGTTAGGAATAGCTCAAGCATTAGTAAACAATCCTAAAGTACTTATTGTTGATGAACCAACTGCAGGATTAGACCCAGAAGAAAGAATAAGGTTTAGGAATTTATTAAGGGATTTTTCACAAGGACGAATAGTTATTTTATCAACTCATATAGTAGAAGATATTGAGTTTACTTGTGAAAATCTAGCCATTTTGAATAAGGGGAATATACTCTACTCTGGAAAAGTTGTGGATATGTTGAATCTTGCAAAGGATAAAGTGTGGACAATTATTTGTAATAGAGAAGATATTGATAAAATTAGAAAAAATAATTTAGTGATTTCAACTGTGTCTGAAGGAGATAGTATACGAACAAAGGTACTTAGTGTAACAAAGCCTTTTGAAAATGCTATTGCAACAAAGCCCACTATTGAGGATGCATACATGCAAATTATGAAGGCCGTGTAGGGTTGGTGAAAAGATGATAAATATTTTTGGAAAGATGAAGATTGTAAAATACAATATTGAAGTGTTATTTGGAGTAAATATTATTATAGCAGTACTATATGGGTGTTTAATTCCTCTAGCATTTAGCTTCAAAAACATAAATTATGTTGAAATTATTAAAATATCTGAACTATATGTTCCTTTAATAGGGATAATACTATTGTCCTACATTACAAGTATTGAAAAAACAAATATAATAGAAGAGTTGAGTTTTGTAAAGAAGATAAGTTCTAACTTTATATTTTTAATTAGATTTTTTATAAATACCGTGTTTATTATTCTAATACTTGTTTTATTGTTTTTGTATGCAAAGTATCAAGGCGCAGCGTTTACTTTTAGTAAAGTTTTTATTGGAAGTTTAGTTACTGCAATATATTTAGGACTTGTAGCATTGACTATGTATAATTTAACAAAAAATTTAGCTGTTGGATATATGATATCTTTTGGTTACTATTTTTTTGAATTTTCTACTAAGGGAAAATACACTAAAGAATTGTATTTGTTTAGTTTACTCAAGGATAGTTTTACGGAGAAGATTTATTTGTCAGTATGCATAGTTATATTATTTTTAATTAATTTAATTATTATAAAATATAAAAGTCAAAACTTATAAGTTTATTGCATAGACGGTTTTATAATGATAAAATAGGGACAAATATTAAGATGAAGAGGAAATCTTTATGAAATTTATCGGTTATAGAACCTTAAAAACATGTATAGGAGCTTCAGCTTCAATAATTATTGCGCAACAGATTGGATTAAAATATGCTGTATCTGCTGGTATTATTACTATTTTAAGTGTACAAAGTACAAAAATAAAATCTATAACAATTGCTTCTCAACGTATTTTTGCTTTTCTCCTGGCAGTAGTTATTTCCTCTGTTGTTTTTAAAATATTTGGGTTTAATCCAATTGTTTTTGGTATGTTTTTGTTAATCTTTATTCCTTTGGCAGTTAGGTTTAACGTTGAAGAGGGTATTGTGGTAAGTTCGGTACTTGTAACCCATTTTTTAGTAGAAAAAACAGTTGAAATCCATCTTATTTGTAATGAATTAGCTCTTATGTTTGTCGGAGTAGGAGTAGCATTATTATTTAATTCTTATATGCCAAGTATAGAAGGTAAGATTAAGGAAGACCAGATATATATTGAAGAAAAGATAAAGGAAATATTACTTCAAATGGCAAAGCATTTGAAAAAACAAGATAACTCTATACCAGAAAGCTATTTATTTGATGATCTAAAGGGACGATTAAAAATAGCTAGAACACGTTCTTATAAAAATCTTAATAATTATTTTCTAGTAGATGTGAGTTATTATGTACAATACATGGAAATGAGGATGCAGCAGTTTGAAACTATTCAAAGGATGAGAGAGCATTTTCAACGGTTCTTTATGACTTATGATCAGACAATTATGATTTCTGATTTCACAGAAAAGGTTGCTTATTCATTACATGAAGAGAATCCAGCAGATAAACTGCTTCGTGATTTGAATATCTTAAGAGAGGATTTTAAAAAGATGGCTCTGCCTTCAACAAGAGAAGAATTTGAAAACAGAGCAATGTTATTTCAGTTCCTAAATGATATGGAACAATTTTTAATAATAAAAAATGAATTTAAGAAAAGCCATGGAAGACGATAGCTCTACTTCTTCACCCACCAAGTTCTTGTATGAATAGGGTGAAAGCCAATATTATAATAAAATTGTTGAGATGAGCCTACATATGCTCGTTTTGCACCTAATTCACCACAACGTTTTATTGCTTCTAATACTGCTGCTTTTCCAAGACCTTTTTTTCTGTGATCTGGATTAGTAGCAACAGGTTCAACAAGGGCATAATCTGTGCCTTCCTTGTACCACATACCACAGTAAGACACAAAATCACCATTAGGAGCTACAACTGCTATATTAAGAGATTTATTAACACCAAGACCAGATAAACTAATCTCTCTTTCTTTAAAAGCTTGTTCTATTATAGGGGGTTCACCTTCATGATTGAATCCGCGCCATAATACAGCATTGTACTTATACAAATTATATTCATCTTCTAAACTAACAAGTTTATATTCTTATGGTAAACTATAAGTAATAGCATCTATATCCATAAGTGCGTCATTTTCATGGTGTACAGTAGGCTTGTATCCAACAGAACCTGCTATTTGCTGGAATTCTCTATCGCTATTATTTATGTTAACTTGTAGCTTTCCATCTTTAGATAAATTCTCTTCAGCATATTTTAGCATATCACTTTTTAAATGGTTATGCTTTGGATCTACTAATAAATAAGCATATCCTAAATTATCCTCATAAGTTGCAACGGCAACAATGTGTCCATTATCTTCCCAAATACCAATGTGACCTAAAGATTTTATATCTTGAAAAGGTAAGGAAAAGGCCCATTCCCATCTACCCCATAAAAAACTATTATGTAAAATCAACTTGACTAGTATTTAATGAATTGGATGATAATCATAGAGTTCTTAAAATATATACAATAGGAGAAGTTTATTATATTAGTGAAGATTACAATAAAGCAGCAGAATATTTCTTTAGTGCAATAAGAAGATTAGATAGTATAAATAAAAAGTTCTATGCTAAAAAACAAATGTAAAGCAAAAGTTGAGTACGGTATATAAAATAATTGCAGACTTTTATGAAAAAACAGGTGATTTTAAATATTCATTGGAATACTTAAAAGAGTACCTCCTTGTAGAATAGAAAATTTCAACTTCGATTATAGGGAATAAACTTGAAATCTTAAAAACTGAATTAGATTATTTGAAAGAAGAACGTAAATTTGAAAAAATATACCTAATATGATAGTAATAGCAGATAAAGAACCTTATAGAGCTAAAAATATGGGACGAAATATTGTTTCTTTATGCCAATGATGAAACAAACCTTACTGCATTAACAAATTATTTTAAAATAAAAAAATGTAGTTAATATAAATATAATTGCTATACTAATATCCTTATAGTCTCTTTGCATCCTGGATAATTAGAGCATCCGTAAAACTTTTTGCCTTTATTCGGACCTCTCTTTGGTTCTCTTAGTAACATTGGGCGGTTGCATTTAGGACATAGTGGGATATCTTGTGAGATGTCTTGCTTACCAAACCTCCAAAAGGTAAATATTGTTGTTAAACTGTTTGAATTTATTGATTTGAATTTTCTCATACGCACTCCTCGCATTCATTGATATTGTTTAATCGAAAATTATTTCATCTTAATTGTTCCTCTAGTACAATATGTCCTCCTATATTTTCTTTATTTTTTAGCTCTATCTTTTATTTATACGTATTAAAATTCAATTTTTGGGGGGGGTATTGGTTTTGTTTATGAAATGATTAAGATAACTTGAAGAATACTTAATGATAAGGAAATAATAGAAAAGTAAAAATAAAAGATAATATAAGTGCAACGGATAACTCTTAACGTAGTTGCACTTATATTATCTAAAATTTATTTATATCAATCATAATCAAAAGCACAGCTTGAGTGTCTTTTAATCTTGTCTATGATTAAGCTATTTTATCTAGTTTTGATTTCAGTTTTGTTAATTCATATTTTTTATGATGTTTTAATTCCTTTTTCAACTCTGTAAATAGCGAATAACACATAATCAGCATAAGTATGCTAAATGGTAGTCCTGTAATAATAACGGCAGATTGTAATGTAGTAAGAGCTCTAGCACCACCAAGAGCTAAAACAGAAGCAGCAATAACACCTTCCATAATTGCCCAGAAAATTCTTTGTGATACAGGAGAATCAAGTTTACCTCCACTAGTTAGATTATCTACAACTAATGAACCAGAATCACTACTAGTTACAAAGAAAAGAATTACAGCAATCATACCAAATAAGGATAATATACTTACTAAAATCTTTGAATGTAGAAGAGTTTGAATCATTGCAAACATTGCAGAGGAGATATCAGTATTAACAGCCTCAACAATAACATTATTATTGATCCCATTAAGATATATACCAGTAGCTCCTAAAATAGTCATAGCCATGAAAATAATAAGTGAAGAAACAAAAATAGTTCCAACTACGATCTCACGAATCGTTCTACCTTTAGAAATTCTTGCAATAAAAGTTCCTACGAATGGTGTCCAAGCAACCCACCAAGCCCAATAGAATACAGTCCAACCACCTTGCCAATCTATGTCAGCTTTAGTTACTGCTGTGAATAATGATAGATTAAAGTATTCTGTGATATAAGCACCTATACTTGAAAAATATGTTGAAAATATATAAGCAGTTGGTCCTAGTAATAAGATTAGAAATAAAAACGCTCCAGTAATATAAAAATTTGCTTCACTAAGAAGTCTAATTCCTTTAGAAATACCACTTACTACAGATAAAGTCGCTATAAATGTAATACAAGCGATTAGTACAACTTGTACACTAAAGCCCATTGGAATGCCAAAAACATAATTAAGACCTGAATTGATTTGTTGAGCTCCCAAGCCTAATGAAGTAGCAAGTCCAAATAATACGGCTAATACAGCTAAGGTATCAATTAGATCACCAAGAAATCCGAAGATTTTATCTTTAAATATTGGATAGAATAAACTTCTTAAAGATAGTGGTAAACCTTTATTATAAGCAAAGTATCCTAATCCAATGGCTGAAAGAGAATATACAGCCCATGGAGCAAATCCCCAATGTAAATACATAACTTTAAAAGCATCAATCACTGGATTTGATCCTTTCAGAGCTTCAGGTAGATTTTGCATATGGTAAATTGGTTCTGCTATACCATAGAAAAATACTGCGATACCAATTCCAGAACTAAACAACATAGAATACCATGCAAAATTTGAGTATTCAGGTTTTGCTTTGGAACCACCCAGTTTAATTTTACCAAAACGTGAAGCTGCTAAATAAAGTGCAAATAAAAACACAAAATTAATCGTTAGTACAAAAAGCCAGTTGAAATTTGTGTTAATAGAATTTTTCACTCCATCGAAAAAAGTAGCTGACTCATTAGGTCTTGCAATGGTGAAAAATGAGAATGCTAAAACTAATATTGCTGAAACAATTGAAACAAACGGATTCATATCTAAACCTAATTTTTTATAATTTCGGTCATGTAATTTTTGAATAAGTTTAACGTTACTATCCATATATTATAGCCCCCTTCTTAAATATAAATATAAAATCTCAATAACGAAACCAAAAAAGCACTCTAACTCATATCATAAAGATAAGAGTTAGAGTGCTTATATTTCGCATAAATGCTCATATTATACCACTTATGTAGTATAGGTCATTACCTATTAAATAAAACAATAATAGATCCTGAACAAGCCCCAGTTCTTTGATTTCTTGGTTTTCATCATTATTTTTGCTTTTATGTTGTGCATTTGAATATTGTCTGCAAAAATATCATTTTACATACTATACCTCGTACACAAGCTACTCATAACAATTAATTCCCAGTATTTAGATATTTATTACCTAGTAATATTATAGTATAAGTATGAATTAATGTCAAATGTGTGTTTTTAAATATATAAAATTGTAGTGTTTATTATAAAATAATTTAAACGAATACATTGACAATCCTATACGTACAGGTTATAATTAAAACACAAACAACATGTACGTACAAGTTCAACAAATTGCTAACTTTTAATCTGTTTTTATGTTTTCAAAAATTAGGGGGGATTTAATAATGTCTAAATTCACTAACGATGTTAGCCAATTACTAGAGTATATTGGTGGAAAAGAGAATATTGCAGCGGTTTCACATTGCGTAACGCGTATGCGTTTTGTATTGAATGACACTAAAAAAGCAGACGTTGAGAAGATAAGAGCATTAAAACATGTAAAGGGTGTATTTACTCAGGCAGGACAATTTCAAGTAATAATAGGAAATGAAGTTCCGTCTTTTTACAATGAATTCACAAAAGTAGCTGGGATAGAGGGAATAAGCAAGAACGCAGCAAAAAACACTGCTAGACAAAATATGAATATACTTCAAAGAATGATTTCTCACTTAGCAGAAATATTTACACCACTTATTCCTGCTATTGTTGTTGGAGGCTTAATTCTTGGATTTCGTAATATAATCGGTGATATAAAGTTATTAGAAGAGGGAACAAAAACGCTAACAGAGGTTTCTCAATTTTGGGCAGGTACTCATCATTTTCTTTGGTTAATTGGTGAAGCAATATTTTTCTTTTTACCTGTAGGGATTACTTGGTCAATTTCTAAGAAAATGGGAGCAACACAAATACTAGGTATAGTACTAGGTATTACATTAGTTTCTCCGCAATTGTTAAACGCCTATGCAGTTGCAGGTGGTGCTGAGGCTCCAGTTTGGAACTTTGGATTTGCTCAAATCAAGATGATTGGATATCAAGCACAGGTAATACCAGCAGTACTTGCAGGATTTGTATTTTCGTATTTAGAAATTCAATTACGTAAGGTAGTGCCAGAGTATATCTCAATGATAGTGGTTCCATTCCTTTCGTTAGTACCAACGGTGTTACTAGCACATATTGTTTTAGGTCCTTTAGGGTGGACAATTGGTTCATTTATATCTGATGTAGTATATGCAGGATTAACATCAGCATTTGGTTGGTTATTTGCTGCGGTATTTGGATTTAGTTATGCACCACTCGTAATAACTGGATTGCATCATATGACTAATGCTATTGACCTTCAATTGATGAGTGAGTTCGGTGGAACAAACCTATGGCCAATGATTGCTTTATCAAATATAGCTCAGGGATCTGCAGTACTTGCAATTATTTATTTGAATAAAGATAACGAAGAAGAAAAGCAAGTGTCTATTCCAGCAGCAATATCTTGTTATTTAGGGGTAACTGAACCAGCTATGTTTGGTATAAATTTAAGATATGTGTACCCATTTTTAGCAGCAATGATAGGTTCTGCTATAGCAGGAGTTGTTTCAGTTGGTTCAGGTGTTATGGCTAATTCAATAGGGGTTGGAGGATTACCTGGTATACTATCAATTCAACCAAAGTATATTTGGGTATTTGCCATTGCTATGCTAATTGCTATAGTTGTACCTTTTGTCTTAACAATAATTTTCGCAAAAAAGAAAATAGCAGTAAAAAAGTAGTTTAGAAACTCTAAGGGAGATATAAAATTTCTCTCTTTTCTTTCAATAATTTAGAGGTGATGAATGGATGAAGGATTTTAAGAAAAGTGTAGTCTATCAGATATACCCAAAATCATTTAAGGATTCTAATGGAGATGGACTTGGGGATTTAAAGGGTGTTACAGAAAAGCTAGATTATTTAAAGACATTAGGTATAGATTATATTTGGCTAACTCCTTTTTATGTTTCTCCACAAAATGATAATGGATATGATGTAGCGGATTATTGTAATATAGATCCACGTTTTGGGACGATGAAAGATTTTCAAGAAATGGTTCATGAGGCTAATAAACGTGGAATTGATGTTATGCTTGATATGGTATTTAATCATACATCAACAGAGCATACTTGGTTCAAAAATGCATTAAATGGTGATGAAAGATATAAAAATTATTATATATTCAAGAAAACAAAATCTCAAAGAGCACCGACAAATTGGATATCAAAATTTGGTGGTTCTGCTTGGGAATATATTGAAGAATTAGATGAACATTATCTACATTTATTTGATACAACTCAAGCTGATTTGAACTGGGAGAATCATGAGGTTAAAAAAGAAATATTCGACATAGTTAATTTTTGGATAGAAAAAGGTGTAAAGGGATTTAGATTAGATGTTATTAATCTTATTTCAAAGCCAGATAAATATGAAGATGATTATGAGGGAGATGGTCGTCGTTTCTATACAGATGGACCTCGTATACATGAGTATTTGAAAGAACTAAATAGTCAAACCTTTGGGAAGTATAAAGATATTATTACTGTAGGTGAGATGTCCTCAACAACTGTAGATAATTGTATTAAGTATTCAAATCCAGATGAGAAAGAATTATCTATGGTATTCAACTTTCATCACTTAAAGGTTGATTATAAGGATAAAGAAAAGTGGTCTTTAATGGATTTTGATTTTATGAAACTAAAAGAAATATTAAGTACTTGGCAGAGTGGGATGCAAAATGGTAATGGATGGAGTGCTGCATTTTGGTGTAACCATGACCAGCCCCGTGTTGTATCACGTTTTGGTGATGATAAAAAATATCATAAGGAATCAACAAAAATGTTAGCAACAGCAATACACATGCTAAGGGGAACACCTTATATATATCAAGGGGAAGAGTTTGGATCAACAAATCCATATTTCAATGATATTAAGCAATATAAGGATATTGAATCAATAAATTATTATAATATTTTAAAAGAACAGGGTATAAATGACGAAGAAATAATTAAAATTTTACAATCTAAATCCAGAGATAATTCACGTACACCAATGCAATGGAATAGCTCTGCAAAAGCAGGGTTCACAGATGGAACACCGTGGATATCTGTAAGTGAAAATTATAAAGAAATAAATGCTGAAGAGGCATTAAAGGATACCAATTCAGTTTTTTATCATTATCAGAAGTTAATAAAGCTTAGAAAAGAATTTGATGTTGTTGCTTATGGAGATTTTCAGCATATATTAGAGGATCATGAGAACATTTTTGCATATATAAGGAACTATAATGAAGAAAAATTACTTGTAATAAATAATTTTTATGGAAGGGAAACAGAATTTGTATTACCTGGGGAATTTAATTTCCATGAATATAATAGCAAAATTTTAATTTCAAACTATAATGATTCACCAAATTGTTTTAATAGAATTACATTAAGGCCATATGAATCAATTGTATATCAATTTGTGATATAATATTAGAAATGACAGAATACATGTGGTGATGAATATTGATGAGTAAATACTTAGCTATATACAATGAAATTGTAAACAAAATTGCAAATAAGACAATAAAATCGAATACAAAGCTACCATCAGAGAGCAAACTAATGCTTCAATATGATGTATCTAGGGATACAATACGAAAAGCATTGAATTTACTTGAGCAAAATGGTTATATTCAAAAGGTAAAAGGCAAGGGTTCATTTGTTTTGGATATTAACAAATTGGATTTTCCTGTTTCAGGATTAGTGAGTTTTAAGGAATTGTCTAAGGAAATGGGTAAACAATCTAGAACAATTGTGAAGGAGTTTGAATTAATAAAACCTAATGAATTTCTGATAAAAGAGCTTGATGTTAAAAAAGATGATGATATTTGGAAGGTTATTAGAGTTAGAGAAATCGGAAAAGAAAAAATTATATTGGATAAAGATTTTTTTAATAAAGAAATGGTATCTTTATTAACTAAAGATATTTGTGAAGATTCAATATATGAATATTTTGAAAAAGAATTAGGTATTGAAATAAGTTTTGCAAGAAAAGAAATCACAGTAGAAATGGCTACAGAAGAAGATGAAAAATATCTGGATTTAGGACATTTTAATATGATTGTAGTTGTTAAAAATTATGTTTATTTAAAGGATGCAAGATTATTTCAGTATACTGAATCAAGACATAGACCAGACAAATTTAGATTTGTAGATTTTGCTAGGAGAACCTATAATAACGCTTAAATAGATAAACTACTTTGTAGGATAGATATTTAGTTCACAGGCTACAGTTAACAGTAATGGATGATTTTCTTTCAGAAAATCTTTAGATTTGATTAAAGCTTTTACTACGTAAAAAGTGTCCTTATATTATCTCGTTTAAAGAAAATACGGACAATTATAGGAGATAAAAAGTATTCGTCTATGGAAAAAGGAAGGAGGATTGATTATGTTTAAAAAGCTATTTGGAGCTAAGAAGCAGAAAAATAAAGATGTAATTAATGACAAGGGAGACAAGAACTTATTTGTATCACCTTTGAATGGAGAGTTATTAGATTTAAAAGATGTACCTGACCAGGTTTTTTCTCAGAAAATAATGGGAGATGGGTTTGCTATAAAACCAGAGAATGGAGAAATAGTATCGCCTGTGAATGGTGAAATAGTAACATTATTTCCAACTAAGCATGCAATAGGCATTCAAGGTGATAATGGACGAGAGATATTGATTCATATTGGAGTAGATACTGTTAATCTTGAGGGAGAAGGATTTAAATCTCTTATAAAACAAGGTGATAGGGTAGAAGCAGGCCAGACTATAATGAAAGTAGATATAGATAAAATACAAAGTAAGGTACCTTCAATAATAACGCCAGTAGTATTTACAAACCTTTCAGAAAATGAAAGAGTATCATTTGAAGCTGGTAAAAAAGTTGAAGCAGGTGAAGAAAATATAATTACTATTGTAGCTTAATGATTACGTTTAAAATACAAGATTCCAGGGGAGTCTTGTATTTTTTACTTTTTAAGTAGTTGTTGATTTTGGGACAATAATTATAAATTACAAGTGTGAACTTTTTAATTAATACAAAACTGTTTCAAAACATAGGCTAATTTTTTATGATTTGTATGAAACCTTTTGGGCAAGGTAAAAGTATTAGAAGTGAAAGGAGGAGATATTTGATGCATATATCGTTACGTACGGACGATGAAGTGGATGAAATATTAAAAGAATACTCAGATACAGTTTATAAAGTGGCATATTCACAAACAAAAGATCGTTATCACGCAGAAGATGTTTTTCAGGAAGTTTTTTTAAGATTAATAAGGAAGAGGCCAGAATTTGAAAATAAGAAACATTTAAAAGCTTGGCTAATACGTGTCACAATAAATTGTAGCAAGAATATTTTTCTTTCTTCCCACTTTAAAAAAAGAGCAGAGCTCAATAGTGAAATTGTTGATAATAAAGATGAATTTGAAAAGAGCCAGTTATATGATGCAGTAATGGCATTGCCAAAGAAATATAGAACGGTGATACATTTATACTACTATGAAGGTTATTTAGTTAAAGAAATAGCAGCATTATTTAATAAAAAGGAAGCTACTATAAAGACTAACTTACATAGAGGAAGAAAATTACTCGGAGAAAATTTGAAAGGAGATTTTATTTATGAATAATAAAAAAGACTATAAAGATGCTTTTGAAAATATCAAACCTAGTGATGAAATAGTAAAGAAAACTTCACAAATGATGAAGGAAGAATTACATGGAAAGAAAAGTGGAAGAGCTAGAAATTTTCATTCTTATAAAGCTGGGTTAGCATTAGTAACCTTTGGTTTTGTTTTGATTTTAGGATTTATAGGAGTTTTTGATTTCTTACAAAATGATAAATCACCTATATCACAACAACCAGAGGTAGCTTTAAATGAAAAAGGGGACGAAGTTAAAGAAACAGAAATTTTAGATAGAGATAAAAATCAGTTAATATCAAACAATGAAAGTATAATTGATAATGAACCAACAAAAGATCATGAAGAAATAGTTACTAAGAATAGTCAAGATAATGAAATCGAATCTAGTATTCCTGAAAAGAACGAAGAAGATATAAAGGAAGCTTTACCAGAAAATATAGATGAAAGAAGACCAATGGCAAAGGTTGCTGTAAATATTAGCGGAGAAATAACAGAAATAAGTGAAGATGGTAGCAAAATTAAAGTTGGTGAACAGTGGATAATAATTAATGAAGATACTGTTTTTGAGGATGATCCTGATAATGGAAGAGAACCTGTATCAAAAGAATTTAAGGTTGGAAACAGGATTGCTGGGTTTACATTGGATGATGTTAATGCTTCAGAAGTAACAGCTTATGCTATCTATAGTAATGGAAAGTTTTAAATATTAATAAGTAGCTGAAAACCTCTCAATTTAATGGGAGGTTTTATCTAGTTATGATGTAAAGGATATAATGGTGTATATTGATAATGTTGCTTCTTGACAAAGAACATCAAAAACTATATAATTCCCATGGTATAGGGAGCTATTTTCCCTTTTTAAAATAGTGATTGAAAGGATAATAATATGGATGAATTAATTTACTCTACCCTTAGTCAGTTCTCATTAGTTATTTTATTATGCATTTTTGTGATTAGCCTTGTTACACTTAGTAAAGGAGCTGATATTTTAGTAGACGAAGCTGTAAGTCTTTCTATACATTGGGGTGTTCCTAAAATGATTATAGGAGCTACAATTGTCAGTTTAGGTACTACATTGCCTGAGGCTACAGTGTCGGTTTTTGCTGCAATCAATGGTAATCCAGATTTAGCTTTAGGAAATGCAATAGGATCTATTATTGCAGATACAGGGTTGATTATTGGTATCGCCGCACTTATAGGAACATTGCCTATAGATAAAAATACTATTAATCGTCAAGGGCGTATTCAATTACTTGCTGGAGTACTATTGGCTTTTGTTAGTTTACCGTTTTTATCAAAAGGACCACATGGAGTAATTACACAGTGGACAGGTTTGATTTTTATTGCACTATTGATTTTTTATATATTTATGTTAATAAATGGTACAAGAAAATCTAATGAGGCATTAGCTATGGATTTGGAAGAAGAAAAGAATTCAGTATTTTTACAGATTATTAAATTATCACTTGGCGTTGTAATGGTTATTGCTTCATCTAAAATATTGATACCTACAGTAGGAGTTACAGCTGCTCGTGTTGGTATTCCACAAAGTGTTATTGCTGCAACATTAGTAGCATTTGGTACTAGTTTACCAGAACTAGTAACAGCGATAACATCAGTTAGAAAAGGGCATGGAGAATTAGCAGTAGGAAATATTATTGGTGCTGACATTTTAAATGTTTTATTTGTTGTTGGGAGTGCAGCTGCGGTAACACGAAGAGGGTTAATTGTTCCTAGAAACTTTTATATATTGCAGATACCTACAATGTTAATAGTATTAATTGCTTTTAGAATTTTTGCTAAAAATAAAAAAGGGGTCATTACAAAACCACAAGGACTTTTTCTTGCAGGGATTTATTTTATTTATTTAATACTTAATTTTGTTTAGGATTCCACAGTTTAACATAAAAAAACCTCCCGTCGTGAAACACACGACGGGAGGTTTTTTAGTTATATTTATAATTTTCTTTTGAGAGAAATTAATTTCACTATATAAACTATAATTTATTTAAATTCTTCCATGTGATTTTTATCTTCATGAATTGATATGAACATAAAATATTCAAATTGACCATGATCTGTTGAGAAAGGAATCTTTTTCTTTATGAAAATTCAATATGAAGAAATTATTTGGGTATACTAGCGTTGAGGTGATTTATATGAAGAAAAAAATTTGGATTATAACAGTACTAATTATTATGTTTATATACCCAAAGGCTATTTGTGCACCAAATTATAAATATGTAGAAATTTTTAACCCAAAACAAGATAAGGTAGTAAAAGTGGTTCAATTAACTCCAGAGATAAATGATATGATTTCAAATTGGGTGATGAATATTGAAAATTTTTACGGAAATCTTGACCCTATAACAGATGACGGATATGCAATTAAAATACCTTTTAATTCATCTGTACAGGTAGAAACAGATGTGTTGAATGCTAATATAAAAGAAGTATTCATACTAATTCCAGAAAATGAGTTGCCATTTTACTTAGTTTTTGAAAATAATGATAAAGTATCTTGTTTTGCTTTTAATGGAGATATTGAGGAACTATCAAGAGCTTTAGATTTTAAACTAAAGTAAGGAATTATTGAATTTTTATAGACTTATTAAAAAAACTGAGGAAAAAAGGAAAAAAATGTAGTATTATATAATTATAATGAAAATAATGCTGAAAATAGGATTCACAAACAAAGGGGCACTGATAGGTTTTAAACTTGATAAGGGGGGATTGGATGTTTTGTCCAAAATGTGGTAAAAAAAGAAATGGAGATGGTAAATTCTGTGGTGGTTGTGGTTATAGATTTGAAGAAGAGATAACAAATCACAAAGAAAGTTCTGAAAAAGATAATATTAGCTATAAAGAACATTCACAAGATATAAGAAAGTCCAAAACTGTAGAAAACAAGAGAAAGAGTAATGTTAGAGCAAAGAAAAGTAGCAATAAATCTATTCTAATTGCAATAGCGAGTGCTTTTATAGTAGTAGTTTTGTTGATAGGTGCAATGTTCTCTATGATGGGTAGAGACAAAAATGGTAATGATGTTAATGACACTAAAAAAGATGATATAAAAGATGATATAAAAGATGATATAAAAGATGTTAATGATAAAGAATATGATAGTCAAAGTAATAATGGTTCTAACAATCCTGATGACATAGAGGATAACTCAAATCCTGAAGATGACAATTCTAATAAAGGTGACATACTTTCTATTTCAAAATATTATGAACCTCGTTCTATAGATGCATCATCCTACCTTGATGCCACAGATAGTTCTCACTATTTTCCGGAAAATGTTGAAGACCAAAATAAAGAAACAGCTTGGGTAGAAGCAGCAAATGGTAATGGTAGTGGAGAATGGATTCAATTGAATTTCGATGGTGAAGTTACTATTGATGGAATTGAATTTCATAATGGATATAAGAAGTCGAAGGAAACATATCTTAAAAATAATAGACCTTTCAATGTATTACTGGAGTTCTCTGATGGTAGTCATATGAATGTCCAATTTTCTGATACGTTTGAATATACAAGCATACTTCCAGTAGATTCGGTTACTACAAGTTTCATAAAGCTTACTATTGTTGATGTTTATAAAGGTAGTACTTATGATGATACATGTATCTCTGAGATACGTGCATTCAAGGAGTAATTAAGTGAAAAGAAAAAAAGTTAATGTATTTAAAATAATTTTAGTTTCAATAATAGCTGTTCTTTTAGTGATTTTGGCTATTTACAAAATGAGTACTCAAAATACAATTGTGGGTAATCCAGATTATGAAGATTCTTTATATATAAGCAAAGATGAGTTTGTATATAAATTTGAGGATTCGATAAAAGATCGTGGTTTTAATAAAATTGAAAATATTAATAGTAGAGAGTCTGCTTATGAATTGCCTAATGAAATGAATTTAAGAGTTGGGACAAAAAGTGATGGCGAAACATTAAGCTTTATAATTTTCAGCTGGAAAAAAGAATCAAATGTAAAAAGGGGGGTATATACATGGGTCAAGTTATTAGTTTAACTATTAAAGGCTTAAAGAAAGATTTTAAAAAGAACATAATCAAAGCTTTATTAGTTTCTATTATGATTTTTATTCTTAATTTTATTCTTTTAAGTAAATTTCAAAACAGTGGTTTAGGACCATATCTAAGTTCAACTCTTACTATATCAGGCAATAGACTTGGTGGCACTTTATTTTGGTCACTGGCAGGTGCGTTTGCAGTAAATATTTTTTCAAAGATTAGAGAAAAACAAAATTTATTTCAATTAAATAAAATAAAGCCTGTGGTTGGAAGTATGATTTCTTTTTCGAAGAATGAATCCAAATTGGTGTATATTGTAGGAATTATAATAGCATTAGTTTTTAGTGGTGTTACTGGAAGTGCATCTTTTAGTTTAATGGCTGCACTAACTTTATTTTCTTCTTCAATGGAAATAAAGAAGAGTAAATTAGCTTTTGTACTTAATATAGTGGTTGGAAAATTAATAAGAGCGGTGTCCAAAAATAAAGGTGATAATTCTATAAGTTCATTAATGAGTGGTTCAACTTTTGGATTTATGCTGTACGGGTTATTTAATGGAAATTTAATGGCGGGTACTTTTGGATTAACTTTAATTATTTTATTTATAATTATTAATATTATTGGCATTTTCAAGAGGAAAAAGAAGAATGGAGAGGAGATATAATGAAAAGATTATTTGCTATATTATTTATTTTATTATTGATTTTACCTGTGATTTCTGCAAAGGCTTTTGGAAATGTTGAAGAGAATATTAGTACAATTAAAGATAGAGAAGGCTACAAGAAATACGATTTTGAGCTTTCCAAAGAAGAAATTGAAAAGAACCAATATTTAATTTATAGAGAAGAGTATCATTTTTCACATCCTGAGAAAAATTCTGATTTAAGTTTTACTGTAGAGAATAATGAATTTATGGGAGATGGGTCTGAGTTAGGCGTAAATTCAGTAGAGGATTTCAGTAAATTATTTGAACTAGGTTATCTATGTTTGGAAAAATCAGTTAGGAAAGTAAAAATTGATTTTCCTAAGTATACTATGTTTAGTACCGTATATTTTTATTCTACATATCCTAATGAATTTCAAAAAGTACATGTAAATGTATTTAATGGGATATTTAATGAAAAAGTTGATAAATTGAGAGGGGACATTTTTTCATATGTACTTTTCCCAAATGATGGCTATGATGCTTCTTTTCATCAAATAGAACTTCTCAAAACAGATACTGATGAATTGTATTATAATTCAAAGAATGACCCATGTATTGGGGAGTGGATTCCGAAAGAAGACTGGTACAAGACTGATAAATATGTATTTACAGATTATTTAAATCTTGAGGATGAGTTTAAGGTGTTGGAACAGGTTTCAGTAGATTATAGAGTTTCTATTAGAACTGTTGGAAATAGGAATACAGGTGGTATAGAGAACCCTGATACCACTGGAGGAAATACATCTGGAACTAATATAGGTGGAGGAGGGACAAACCCATTAGTAGATGGAATGCTTCCCTTTATAGGTAGTTTATTATCTATTCTAGGATTACTTGGTTTATCTTCTGGTCTTTCTGGATTAGGTGGAACTAGTGGTCTAAATGGCAATAATGTAGATAATCCGGATGGTGAAGAAGATGAGAGCACGTTAAGTTTAGAGGCTAAAATTCATGGTGGACCTTTAATAGCTGGTAACACTAGAAAAAGTGTAACTCTTAGCGTTTCCATAATTGGTAATGCTGAGGAAAGTGAAAAATCAGAAGTAGCTAGAACTATATCTGTAGCTCCTAGTGGGGATGCAATTGGTTCTGATTATGTTTATATTGAAGAAGAAAATCACAATAGTGGAATGGAAAAGCTATATTATATTTCTTTCACCTATTTAGCGGATTCAAAATTTTATAAAGGCGATAGTGGAATTACCTTCCCAATAGAGATTCCGTTGGTAGTCAATAGTGATTCTTCAAAGGTTACTGCTAAGAGAGTAATTCTTAAGGTAGAAAAAGATGAAATGAAATTACTTTTAGAACCAAAATCAATTGTAATAGCGGATAACCAAAATCAACATTATCCTATAAATGTAAGAGTTAAATCCATGGAAAAGATAGAGTGGAAGTTTTCAACAGAGATTGAAACATCTCTGGAAATGGGGATAAAGCATGTGGATTGTATTGATATTGAAGCGGATAAATGTGGATTAAAAATATCACCAGAAATTCTTCCTGAAGGATCAGGAACGTCTGTTTCTAATACTGTAATTGTAAAAGCTTTTAATGAGAAAACTAATAAACTACTCCAGAAAAAGTTAGCAGTAACAATTGCAAGGGAAGGATTAATAGTAGTAAATGAACAAGCACTAAATATAATTGCAGATGGAATTTCAAAATCTAAGATAAAAATAGGTGCAGTTACTGCAGAGTATGGAGAACTGAAAACGGATTATGATCTTCTATCAAGTATAAAGATTGAACCCAAAATTATTACTGATGAGAAGCTTGCTGAAAATGCATTTGATGCATCGAAAATTCAATTTGGAAAAGGTGATTGGGATAATTTTGATGGTTATAAAAATAGAACTTTATCTACATACTCCTATGATATTATGACCACTAGAGCAATACCTGGAAATGGTTCAAATTATAGAGGGAAATTAAGAGTAAGTGCATCAAATAAAGATAAAACTTATAATCTTGAAATACCATTAGTGTTAGATGTATTATCTATGGGACCAGGAAGTCCAAGTTGGCAAAAGGAATTAAAAAACTGCAGAGATACTATTAAACTCATTCCAAATGAATATCAACCAAAGATGAATAGTATTCTAGAAAGTAAATCAAAGGTAATGGGAGCTAGAGGACTATATGAGCTTCGTAAGAAAATATGGAAAATTGGACTAACTCTTTGGGAAGCTGAAGGCGGAAAAGGATATGAAGACCTTGAAAGATGGGCTGGATACATTGAAGATACTTTAAATGTTGCTCATTGGCTAGGTAGAATGGCTACAGATATAGCAGGTACAATGGTTACAGGAAGTCCATATTTAGGAATGGTTGTTGGAGAAAGTCATGACGCCATAGTATCAGCTTTAGTTTCTTATAGAGATGGCTTAGATTTAAGTGAATGGTACGATAAGTATTTCTATGGCGACTTAATGGACATCATTGAAGGTATTGGAGAAGAAGCCATAAGTCGAGAAAATATGATTAAGGTTTTAGAAAAATTCTTTAAGAAAAATCCAAAATTAAAATTAGCAGCTTACACAATGTTATTCATATATAACTTAACAATGAATATCTGTAGAAGAGATATGGATGTATTTGATGCCGCAAAGGCAGCAATTAAAGATATGGTTTACGCCGAGGTATTAAAATTTGCTGCAGGAAGAATATCTAAAAAAATTGGTAAAGGAAAAGCTAAGGGAGATATTAATAATGCGTCCAATAATAAGGGCAAAGCTGGTGATATCGCAGACTTCAATGACTCTATGACTAACCAAAAAGGATTTTCACAAGCTAATAAAAAGATAAATAAACTCCATGATGCAATTGAAAGTGGAGACCCTAAAGCAATTGATAAAGCAGTATATGATATTAAGACAGACAAGTATGCTATTGCTGAGATAAATAAGAAAATAGATGGTAAATCAGTATATCCTGATAGCATGAAAATCAAAGTTGAAGATGTTTATGATAATATGGTTAAAAAGCCAGTAAACAGCAAGCTAAATAATAAAATAGAAGATTTATATAATAAAAAATCTAATGTTTCAAAGGTAATTGAAATAGAAGATACAGGACGTTCAAACCCAACAAAGGATGCAAAGGTTGGATCTGACTGGGATGTAGGTAAAAAGGTTACCTTTATTGATAATAATGGGCGCGTTAGAACAGAGATTATGAAAGCTAAAGATATGAAACCTCTACTTACAGATTCAATCAATGAAACAATAGGAAACAAATACGGAAAAGGTATAAGCCCAGAAGATTTAAGAGCTAAAAATGACATTGAACCAATGGGAAAAGATGCAGCTGGAGGATTTGCTGATGATGTTGATAAGGCAGTTGGCATCAAGAGCAATAAGAAATATTATTACGATAATCCTTTAGATATAAAAGACCCACAAGCCTTTGGAAAAACTGCTAAACATAAGGTGTTAGAATGGTGGAGTGAAAAATCTGACCATCTAACAAAGAGTGGAGCTAAAGCTTTAGATATTAATAGTAGTAAGCTAGAAGGACTAAAACAATATAATAAACAATACAATACATTATTAAAACCAATGGAAGATATCGCAAAAATTAAAAAGCCAAACTTAAAAGCACCACCAAAAGTCCTTGATCAATTCCAAAAGCTAACTGATGAAGTAATTAAGGGGCATAAGTCTATAGAGTATATGGAAAACACATTGAAAAAGAGTGGATATTCTGTAGAAAAGATATTAGATATCTTTGGTAGTCATATTGAGGTCTATGCAAAGGAACTGTAGATAAATTTAATTTTTTAAGGTTTTCTGCAAGAAAATCATCCTTGAACTTATAACTAATAAAAAGGGGGTATTTCTATGAACTTTGAACAGGTAGAAAAAGAGTATTGGTATGCAAAAAGAGCTTATGAGAACGGTGTTATAGACGAAACAGAATATTTAAATAAAGTTAGAAATGAACTTTTAGTTCAAGATGAAAATACAGGTAAGTGGATGTTAGACGAGGAAACGGGTAATTGGTTATGGTTTGATGACTTGAATAATGAATGGATTAGAAGAAATATACCTGGATATAAAAAACAAAATGAAGAGTATGTAGTTAGTATAACAGCACCAGAGCCACCGCAGATAGATGAGGAAAAAAGAGAAGAAATTCGCCAATACCAAATGGGCAATGTAACAAATGAACAGGTGAAGACTGAAAGTGAACAACCTAAAGAAGGATTAATAGAAGAAATAAAAGAAGAATCCACATTACAATGCAATAAATGTGGTCAAGTTGTGAATAATGATGATAATTTCTGCCCAAGCTGTGGAAATAAAATTGAAAAGATAAAGAAGAATTTCTGTAAACACTGCGGTAAAGAAGTTAATGGAGATAATAAATTTTGTATTTTTTGTGGGAAAGAAGTATAGAAATTTTTGTTTACTATAATTGCTATAAGAAAGTTAAGAGGTAATCAAATGTGTGATAAGAATGAGTATGTAAGAGAAATCTTAGATGAAAAAACTGGTGTAATGAAACTTTTTCCTATTCCTAAAATTGAAGATAAAAAGGAGAGTAATAATTATCAGGGATTTAGTATTGTACAAGGCATTTTAATTGTTATCGCAATACTTACAGCATGTGGTCTTATTATGGGGCTATTTGTTTATGCATTAGGATCAATAGCTTATTATACTCCGCAGAATATTAAATTTTCTATGGGCAAGATTTACCATTTTAGTGGTAATATTATAGTTGTTTTAGCTACTTTATTCATAATATATCTTTTTATAAGATATAAGATTGAGGCTAAATCTCAATTCAAAGAAAAAACTTTGGATAAAATTCCTGTAGACTGTACCCCAGCTGTTGCAGGATTGCTTCATAATTTTAAGAAAAGAGGAAAAGGGAATGATTTAATATATAAAGTTCACCTAGAGAATATGCTTGCCAATATCATGGATTTAGTTAGAAGAGAGTATATAAAAATTGACAAAGATAAAAGGTCTTTGATTCTAAACAAAGACCTCCATGAAACTTTATGGGATCATGAAAAAGAGTTGTTGACTTGGATATTTAATAAACTTGGAAACGGAGAATATGTGGATAAAGATTTAGCCAATTCATATTCACAATACTCTGAAGAGGTAAAGTGTAGTCCTCCGTCCTGGGCAAGATGTATAATCTGGGATTCAAATAAAATGGGTTATTTAGATACCTCAGGAGAAAAGGGAGAGAAGCTAGGAAATACTGTTGGTATAGTTCTTATGGGTATTTCAGTATTGGGGTTACTTATTAGCCAGCCTTGGTCAATATCAATTATTAAAATATTTATTTGTGGTTTAGTAGTTAAATTGCTTTCAAAAGCGGTTAATAGACGTTCAGAGCTAGGAGTTACTACTACTGCGAAGTTTTATGGTTTTAAAAAATACATTGTTAATACATTTAAGACAAATGAATTTCCCTATGTTGGAGAAGAAACTTTTAGACTTTATCTAGTATATTCGGTTACTTTTGGAGTATATGATAAAATTGTTAAGATTTTTTATAAAAACAGAGGAGATTCTTATGATATGTATGGGAGAGAAATTACTAATTTCATAGAAAATCTCCAAATTGTTAATGATATAATTCAGCCCCAATTTTATTATGAACCGGAAAAAAAATAAATTATTAGTTGAGGTGATTATAGTTGTCAACTAGGAAAACAATAGTTATAATTTTTATGATTTTCTTATCTTCTTTAATCTTCATCGGATGTGACCACACTAATTTGACAGGCGAGGTTGTTGTAGAAAATAAGGCCATTCATGTTGGAGATGAAGTTCCATTGGCATTAGAAGTTCCAGAAGAATTAAGTGAAATTCATAGAGTTTTTTGGGATGTACAACCCGATGATATGGGAACAATTCTTTTTGATGATGAGCTAGTTGAGACATTGGACGCAGAAAAGATAGAAAAGCTTTTTGGAGACTGCAATATAAACCCTGATAGAGTAGCAGTATTTTATCCAAAAAAAGTTGGAAAAGTTAGAGTATATTTAGATGGGTTCTTTCGACAAACAAATCCACAACCAATTGTGGAAATTGAAATAGAAGTGATACAATAATTAAGGTATGCTCAAATTAAAATGGTACCTATAGAATGGACACTAAGAAAAGGTGTTTATTCTATAGGTATTTTTTTGTATACTTTATTTAGAAGAAAGAGAGGTTGAATTTAAATGAGTAAAATCACTTTCACTGAAGA
>NZ_BAABMF010000024.1:0-54844 GCF_050402865.1 Clostridium sediminicola | reverse complement strand
TCTTCTTCAGTGAAAGTGATTTTACTCATTTAAATTCAACCTCTCTTTCTTCTAAATAAAGTATACAAAAAAATACCTATAGAATAAACACCTTTTCTTAGTGTCCATTCTATAGGTACCATTTTATAATAAGTGTACCTTTTGTAGTATGTTCAAAGACAAACAATTTAAAATCAGAAAAGTAAATCAAATAATAGAAGATTTAGAAATGGCTCGTCATCATTATAGAACTATAAAAAGAGTGTTTTTAGCGGATGGAGATGCTTTGATTTTAAAGATGCAAGATTTAGAAAAGATTCTATTTAAAATAAGAGAGTTGTTTCCGGAATGTGAGAGAGTTGCGGCTTATGCCACCGCGCAGGACATTTTGAGAAAAAGCGAAAATGAGTTAAGAAGACTTAAAGATTTGGGATTAAAGATCTTATATCTTGGAGTTGAATCTGGAAGTGATGAAATATTAAAAGATTCAAAAAAAGGATCTACAGTTAGTGATATGGTTGAAGCTGGTAAAAGGGCTAGAAAAGCAGGAATTAAAATATCTGCAACACTCATTATAGGCTTAGGCGGAAAAGAAAAATGGGAAATGAATGCTATAGAGTCTGCAAAGGTAATAAGTGAAATTGATCCTGAGTATTTAGGTTTGCTAACACTTACTGTTGACCAGGGTACTGAAATGTATGATAAGGTGCATAGAGGAGAAATTACTCCATTATCACCGAAAGAAGTTATGATAGAAATAAGAAAATTTATTGAGAACCTACATGTAACTAATTGTGTTTTAAGAAGTAACCATGTGTGCAATTATGTTCCGCTAGCAGCAACCTTAAATAGAGATAAGGAACAGTTATTAAAACAGCTAGATGATATTGTAGAAGGTGATTATAAACTTCATAGAAATACTTATGGGATATAATAAACTCTGGTGTCGTGAAACACGACACCAGAGTTTATACTTTTATAAGAAATGAGAAAACCAAAAGAATAGATATTGACATATGGAATACTACAGAATATACTTAAATTATACTAGGGTACCGGTACCATGTTTAATAGTTAAGAGTTAAGAGTGATTAGTTAAAAGTTAAGGAACTTTTTCTAATTTATCTGTGTATATTCAAAAAGGAGAGACTCATTATGCCATCATTAACTATAAGAGATATTGCAAAATTAGCAGGTGTGTCAAAATCAACAGTATCCAGGGTTTTAAATAACACTGGATATGTAAATGTAGATACACGTAGAAAAATTGAAAAAGTTATTGAGGAAAATGACTATACTCCATCTGCTACGGCAAGAAGTCTATCTAAACAAGAAACTAATGTAATTGGTGTTATTATTCCAGAAGCAGATAATCCTTTCTTTGGGGAAATTCTTAAAGGAATTAGTGACGTTGCTGATAAAAATAGTCTTAGTATAATCTTTTGTAACACTAACAATGATGAAGAAAAAGAGAAAAATGCCCTTAGAATGTTAAAAGAGCAAAGAATAAAAGGGGTTATTCTTACACCTGCTACTGACGAGAAATTAATCCAATTTGATAGTCATAATAAAGAGTTTATTGGATTAGTTAATGCACTAGAAGTTCCTGTTGTCCTTTTAGATAGGGATATTGATTATAATGATTGGGACGGTATTTTTATTGATAATAAAAAAGGAGCTTTTGATGCTGTAAATGTTTTGATAAAAGCAGGACATAAAAAAATAGCTACTATTACAGGAGATTTAAAACTAAAAATTGGTAGAGAAAGATTAGAAGGTTATAAAGAAGCTTTTAAACATCACTGTATGGAAATAGATGAAAGATATATCTTTGAAGGAGATTTCACTACAGATACAGCTTATAAATTAGCTAAAAGAATTATTAATATGGAAGAACCGCCTACAGCAGTTTTTACAAGTAACAATTTAAGTAATTTAGGATTCTTGAAAGCTATCTTTGAAACAGGGCTAAGGATTCCAGAAGATATAGCTTTTGTAGGTTTTGATAATGTGCCATTAGTAGATATCTTTAATATAAATTTAAGTGTAGTAGACCGTGATACTGAAAAAATGGGTAGAATGGCTATGGAGTTATTGATGAAAAGATTAAATGATTCAAATGATGAGGCAAATAGTGTTATAATTTCTCCAAAATTGATTTTAAAAGGTTCTGAAAAAAAGTGTGAATAAAATTTTTGTGTTTTAGGGGACCGGTACCGTAAAGCTGAAATAATTATTTAGAAGAAATTATTCTTCAACGACCCCAAATACGTATTAATGGGAAACGTTAATAGAATTTGTAAAGGCTTAATTTAAGATTTTCTGCAAGAAAATCATCATTAGCTTGTCACTTGCAACTTGTCACTTATCACTTATTATAGAGGGAGGATAAAAAATGAAATTCAAAAAAGTAAAACAAATTAAAGAAGAGTTATCAGTTTTAGGTTTAGGATGTTGGGGGTTTTCTGGAGGAGATGTTTGGGATGGCACTAATGATGAGAATTCAATAAAAGCCATACATGCTGCTGTGGATGCAGGTATAAACTTTTATGATGTTGCACCTATTTATGGTTTCGGACATGCGGAAGAAGTCTTAGGAAAGGCATTATCTAATGGTAAAAGAGAGAAAGTTATTGTTGCGTCTAAATGTGGATTGATTTGGGATAAAAATAGAAATGTAAAGAATAACCTAACAAAAAATAGTATATTAAAAGAAATAGATGATAGTTTGAAACGTCTAAATACAGATTATTTGGATTTATATCAATTACATTGGCCAGATCCAAACACCTCAATTGAAGAAACAATTGAAGCTATAGAATTTCTAAAGAAATCTGGAAAGATAAGATATTTTGGAGTTACTAATTTTTCTCTAAAATCAGTTTCTAAAATTATGGAGATGACTTCTGTTGACTCTCAACAAGGGCTATATAATATGATGGAACGTAATCCTAGTTCATATCATACAATTCCTTTGGATTACAGAACTGAAGATGAGGTACTACCATTCTGTGAAAAAAATGGGCAGGCTTATTTGCCATATAGTCCACTATTCCAAGGATTATTAACTGGAACTTTTAAATTAGAGAATAACTTTTCACAAAGTGATGTAAGATCTTCAAATCCAAAATTAAATGGAGAAGATTATATTATTTATTATAAAGGTGTTGAAAAATTAAAAGAAATAGCAAAAGAAATTGGAAAACCATTAAATGAAATAGCTATAAATTGGTTGGAAAAAAATCCAGCAGTTACTTCAATTATTGCTGGAGCTCAAAAAGCTGAACATATAATAAAGAATCTAAAAGCACTTCAATGGGAATTGACAGATGAAAACCTAAAAGCTATTAATGAAGTAATTGAACCCTATAAAAACTTATAAATATAAGCATTGATTTAAGTGAGATAATCCTGAATCAATGCTTTTTTATAGTATAGGAATTCATAAATTTTTTTAGGAATTCCCTACTTGTCAAATGCAGTTATATCAATACATTGTAGCATTGTGTAAAATATTTACACTGATTTATAAATTCCATCCTTCAGTGGTGAGAAGAAGCATATATAGCGTAAAAGTCATCGTAACAAACTTTAGAAATTCTTATTTATTTTTGTAATATATGCGTTAAGAAAAATTATTGTTTGAGCATGCGAGTTATAATTTTTTAGCAGATATTTAAGAAAATAAATTAGAATTTCTTAGTGAAGTGGAGTTACTTTTTAGCTATATATGCATTTGTTTTGCAAATAAAATAAATTATTAATAAATGTGATAAAATGAATAGGATGATTTAAGATTAAAATTATTCTTAGGTTTAGTAAAAACTATATTTAGGACTTTAGAAAGGAAAATCAAATCATGAAAAAATGGCTAAAAGTTATATCTATTACACTTGCAATTATTATCATTACTATAGTATTAACAATGATTTTATTTCCTGATTTTCTAGCAAAATTATCTATTGTACTATCAGTAAAACATCAATATTCGGAAAAGGATAATCCTAGAGCTTATGCTAAATTAAAGTGGCGTGATATTTCTAATTCAATGGACACTAGTAATATGTATGTTATCTCATATGATGGATTAAGTTTGCGAAGTCCATGGGGGAAAGAAATTGAAAGAATAGGGTCCTCTGAAAGTAAACATAATGAATCAGATAATCCAGGTATAGCAGGATTTAAGTATGAAAATGATAAAGCAATAGCTATTAGAGGGGGATTTGAATCAAAACCTTTATTTAAGGAAATGTTAGAAGAATTATATACTGAATTAGAACCTAAGGAGATAGAGAAATTTAAGAAATCTCCTTATTACAATATTATGAATGACGTAACTGAGTTTGAAGAAGTTAAGTTAATTTACGGCACTTCTCCAGAAGATATCTCTATAAATAAATCTCTAGAAAAATTAGTATATATGAATATGTTTTTAGTATTAAAAGAGATATCAATGTACTCTGGTGCTGAAAATGGACTTTACCAATTTAAGACTGATAAAATTAAAGGATTTCAATTTGGGGACTTTAATAAAGTTGCATTTCAGATTTATGATATGGATGAAAAAATAGAATATTTTGTTTTAGTAAACGGTGCTACGAAAGAAGAATTAGATGCAATTATTAGTTCAATATCGATAGAAAATCAACATTAACTTATCACTTGTTACTTGTAACTTGTCACTAATAGAGATAAATTAACGAAGTGAGTTATCTCTATAAATTAAGGAGATGATATAAATTGAATAATAAACACTTTTGTACATGTACAGACACTAATTGTAAATTTAATCCACATAATCACTCATATGGATGTGATCTATGTATTAAGAAATGCCTTAAGGCAGGAGAAATTCCTTCTTGTTTTTTCAAAGCAATACATGAGGATATAAGTAATACTGATGATTTTACATATGAAGGTTTTGCTGACTTTGTTACTAAGTATAGTAAAGCAGAATAGCAATAGTATTTTTAAGGTAAATTACATTGACAAAAATACACTTTAAATGTATCATTTAGAATAGAAATTAAGTAATATACAGGTGTTGATAGAATTTATTGGTTCTATAAACGAAAAGGGAATCAGGTTAAAATCCTGAACGGTCACGCCGCTGTGAAGTGGAGTTACTCAAATATACCACTACCTTGTTCAATACACATTTATGCATTGTGAATTATACTTGGTGGGAAGGATTGAGATTAACGGTAAAACTAAGTCAGAAGACCTACCTGTCTATTTGTTTCAGGAACGATAGCAATTCAAAATTTTATTGTTATCGTTTAACGCTACGAGCGATGGCGAGAAACATTGAAGAATAAAATCTTATTATAAATTTAAGATTTTATTTTAGGCTAATATAAGTATTCAACTTTAATTTATACGATTATTTATATTCAGTTTGATAAAATGCCTCTCTCTTCGCTCCGAAAATATTTTATTTATAGGAGTTGGAAGAAATGAAAAAGACAATGGAAAAAATCAATTCAAACTTATTGCTAATAGTATTATTAGTAACAATCACATTATTAGCAAGTGTAGGTTGTAACAAGTCGGATGCCTCAAACAAAACAAACAATTCAAAAGAAACTATAGCAGAAACTGTTGATAATGAAAAACCTTCCTTTATTAAATCAGAAAATGAAACTCAATTAGTATACTTAGATCCATTTGGAAATGAAGTAACAATCAAAAAGAATCCAGAAAGAGTTGTATCTTTATATGCATCTTTTCTTGACTTATGGTACTATGCAGGAGGAGAAGCAGTTGCAAGTGTAACATCAAAATCAGTTGCATTCCCAGAAGGTGCTGAGAATGTAGAAAAACTTGGAAGCATGAGTAAAGTTAGTCCTGAAAAGGTTTTAGAACTTCAATCTGATTTAGTTATATTATCAAGTACAATGAAGAGTCATTTAGAACTTAAAGATTTATTAGAAGAAAACAATATTCCATATTTATATCTTGAATATAATAATTATGAAGATTATATAGAAATATTAGATTTAATGTCTAGAATTGCAGGTACAGAAGACGAACTTCAAGCAAAAGTTGATTCAGCAGATAAAGATGTACAAGCTATAATTAAAAAGTCAGAAGGCAAAGATGCTCCAAAAGTTTTAATCATGTTTGCAACTAGTAAATCAGTATCATGTGAATTGGAAAATGGAACAACTGGTGATATGGTTAAAAAATTAGGTGGGGAAAACATTGTTAGTGATGTAGCTATAAAAGATGCTACAAGAGTTGATTTTAGTATGGAAAGAATTCTTGAGCAGAACCCAGACATTATACTCGTAAAGACAATGGGAGATATAGAAGCATGTAAAACAAAAATGAGTGAAGATATTCAATCAAATGAAGCATGGGCAGGATTAAATGCTATAAAAGATGGTAAGTATTATTATCTTCCAAAAGACTTATTTATGAATAAACCAAATGAAAGATTCCCTGAAGCATTTGAAATGCTTTATGATTATATGTATGGAGAAATAAAATAATATATAGATGAATGTTAAGTTTTATAAGTTTCTAGGAGGAATAATATAGTGATAAATCAAGTACAATCCAATGAGAATAAGTCTATAAATGTTATACATGAGAGAATGATTTATAGAATAACTGTAATTAGTGTTCTTTGTGTAATATGTGTGACTTCTATTATAGTTAGTACATCATTTGGCGCATGTAAAATATCTTTTGTTGACGTATTCAAAGCGTTGTTTAAGTATGAAGAAGGTTTAAATAGACAAATTATATGGACAATAAGATTTCCAAGAACTTTAGTAGCAGGATTAGTTGGAATGTGCCTCGCTTTATCGGGAGCTATATTACAGGGGATTATGAAAAATCCCCTTGCTTCCCCAAACATTATTGGGGTATCTTCAGGAGCTGGTATAGCAGGGATTATTATATTGATATTATTTCCTTCACATATAAATTTAGTAACACCATTTTCTTTTATTGGTGCATTTGTAACAACTATGTTGATATACATTCTTGCATGGCAAAATGGTGTTAAACCTATGCGTATGATTTTAGCTGGAGTTGCAGTTTCGGCGTTTTTAGGCGCTATGATTAATGGACTTATGATTTTTTTCCCCGATAGAGTGCAGGGGGTAGTTGATTTCATGGTAGGAGGATTAGCTGCTAAAACATGGAAGCACTTTAGAATTATTTGGCCATATGCAGTAACTGGTTTTATATTATCAATGTTTTTTTCAAAAAAACTTAATATACTAATGTTGGGTGATGAAATGGCAACAAGCTTAGGAATCAATGTCGAAAGAATACGGTTTATACTAATAGCAGTATCATCGTTGTTAGCTGGAGCAGCTGTTAGTATTGTAGGGTTATTAGGGTTCGTTGGATTAATTGTTCCACATATAACTAGGATGATTATTGGATCAGATTATAGATATTTGCTTCCTGCAAGTGCACTTACTGGTGCATCATTATTGATGTTATGTGATACATTTGCAAGAACTATTATAGAACCTGTTGAGCTTCCTGTGGGTATTATTATGGCTATGTTAGGAGCTCCATTCTTTTTATATCTTTTAAGAGGAGGTTTAAGAAAAAAATGTTAAAAACAAAAAATCTTACTCTTGGATATGGAGATTTTAATATTGTAAAAGATATCAACCTCCAAATAAAAGAAGGCGATTTTCTAACAATAATAGGGGTTAATGGAAGTGGAAAATCTACTATTCTAAAAGCTATTTCTAGAAATTTAAAACCAAAGGAAGGTTTTATATACCTTGATGGAAAGCTGATACATAAAGCAGATACAAAAGAAGTTGCATCTAAACTAGCAATTCTTCCACAAAATCCAAAGGTTCCAGATGATTTTACAGTAAGAGATTTAGTGGGATATGGAAGATATCCCTATCTAGGTATTACAGGCAGATTAACAAATAAGGATATTGAAATAATTGACTGGGCAATTGATTCTACAGGTATAGAAAATTTACAGCATCGTTTGGTTTCTACTTTATCAGGAGGGGAAAGACAACGTGCTTGGATAGCATTGGCACTTGCACAGAGAACTAAAATTTTACTTTTAGATGAACCTACTACATTCCTAGATATTTCACATCAGTTTGAAATATTAGAACTTGTTAAATCATTAAATGAAGATTTTGGCATAACAATTATTATGATTTTACATGATATTAATCAAGCTTCTAGATACTCAAAGGAAATTGCTGTTTTAAAGGATGGCAATGTTTACAAAAAAGGAAAACCTGTGGATGTTATTTCAAAACAAACTTTAGAGGATGTTTTTAATATTGATGTAAAAATATTTAACGATGAACAAAATGATTGTCCTTATTTTATAACAATGGGAAAAAAAGGATTGTAAATAAAGGGGAATGATATTTTGTGATAAAAGTTGGATTAGTTACAATGGATTCAGAGTGTTTTGAGTTAGAGAAGAATGTAAAAAAAATAATTGACTTTATAAAGGAATCAAAAGAATTAGGTATACAAATAGTATGTTTTCCTGAGTTATCTTTAACTGGATATGTTATAAACATAAGACAAAGGCTAAAGAGGCTTGAAGACTTTAAGAAAGATTTATTAAAGTACGAAAAGAAAATCGAAGAAGCTTCTTTATTATATGAAATAACTGTACTTGTAGGAACTGTAGAAATTGAGGGGAATAAAATTTTTATAAGTCAAAAAGTTTACTCAAAAAAAGGTTATCAGGGAAGTTATAGAAAGATGTATTTAGGAGAAAAAGAAAAGAATAACTTTACAGAAGGAAAAGAAGTAAAAGTATTTGAAGTAAATGCAGATGGTTATGAAATTAAATTTGGAATTGGAATATGTTATGATATGCATTTTCCGGAAATTGCTATGGAATGCTCATTGCAGGGATCGCAAATGTTTTTTGCACCCCATGCTCTTAGTGCAATGTCAACATCTAGACGTTTAGATGTTTGGAATAAATATATGTGTGCAAGGGCCTATGATAATAGAATGTATGTTATGGCTCTAAATTCAGTCTACTTAGAACAGAGGTCTGGTGGAGGAGTAGCTTGCTGGGATTGTAATGGAACATTAGTTAGTAAATATTTGGAGAGCAAAGAGAAATTATATAAAATCAATATTGATATTAATGAAATTGAGAAGTATAGAAATGTGAATAACAAGACTATGAAAAATAGATTTTTTTTAAAGGATAGAATAAAATTACCCAATGTTTAAATTCATTGGGTAATTTTATTGAAAAATGTTTTTATTAATGGTTATAATATAAAGTATAATATATAATGCACAATTATGAATTCACAATGCATAATTGTGCATTGATATTTGGAGGTGAATAACAAATGTATAAATTTGTTTTTAATGATAAAGAGTATGAATTAAAAGAAGAGAACTGTGAGTGTTTTATCAATGATGAAGAGAATCCGGTTAATGGATTTGAATTGTCAGATGCTATGGAGCTATTGAATGGGGCAAAGAATATTAATTTTGATTTAGAATACTTTGGAGAGCCGTGTGAAAATTGCTATGAGGGTAAAAAAGAAAAGACTTATAAGTATTTAGAGTATCATTTCTACATTTTTTCTAAGGAAGGTACTTATGTAACCAGCAGTATATCAAGTGAATACGAAAATACTTCTTTCAATAAATTATTAAAGGCGGAAAAAGTTGATAATAGTTATATTGTAAGTATTATAGTTTGTGAGAATTGCGGAGAATTTTCTATAGAAATAGAAGAATGTGGTGTTTAAAATAAATAATAAAAACAATTAAAGGGAGTTCACAATGTGAGCTCCCTTTAAATATATATTTATTATTTTAATTTTTAACTAAGTAAAGCATAGTATACATATAAACCAAAGTGTTTAACCTTTGTCTTAATAATAGAGATAAATATTACTTTAATTCATACATGTCGAAAGTTATTTATCAATATTTCTAAAAGACCTATTATTTATAAAATGTTACTATCCTCTAAAAATTTAATCTGGTACATTGGTCTATCCCCTTTCTATTAGCTAGTCCTATAGTTTATCTAACGAAAGTTAATATTTTGGTGGAATCACTTCCTTTTCTTGTACTGATTTAATTTTTGTTAATCTGTTTATGTCTTTATAATAACATAATATTTTATGTTTGTAAATATAATCTTTTTATTAACAATCAATATTATTATTTGAAAATTTAAATAATAATAAAGAAGTTTGGTTAAAATCCAATAAAATGGGTTGCTATTGTTCAAAATACACTAAAAATGTTTTACTTTGAACAAAACGTATGATATAATATCAATAATCAAGGAATGGAAGTGAATAAATGAACAATATAGAATCTTTTAAAATCTTTAGAGAGTTAAAATGCAACTCAAAACTATCACAAAGAGAAATATCAAAGAAATGTTCGATATCTTTAGGAAAAACTAATATGCTAATTAAAGAATTAATAAACAAGGAATTTTTGATAAAAAATGAGACTAATTATCTTTTAACACAAACAGCAATTGATTTACTTGATAATTATAGAGTGGATAATGCTATCATATTAGCAGCTGGTTTTGGTTCAAGATTTGTTCCGCTAACTTATGAAATGCCAAAAGGACTATTAGAAGTTTATGGCGAGAGAATGATAGAAAGACAAATAAAACAATTAATAGAAGCTGATATTACTGATATAACTATTGTAGTAGGCTATTTAAAAGAAAAGTTTGAATATCTTATAGATAAATATGGTGTGAAGCTTGTTTATAGTCCTGATTTTATGACGAAAAATAACCTTTCGTCTCTTTATCATGTAAGGGATTTACTTAAAAATACATATATTTTGTGCAGTGATAATTATTTAATCGAAAACATCTTTAATTCTTATGAATATAGAAGTTGGTATTGTTCTACAAAAGTTGATGGAGATACTGCTGAATGGTGTTTTGAGACTGATAAAAAGAATATGATTAAGAAGGTAGAAATAGGAGGGTATAATGCATGGCAAATGTATGGGCCTGCATATTTTACAGAAAGCTTTTCTAATACTATAGTTCCTTTAATTGAAAAAACATATAATCAAAAAGGTTCAAATAATTACTATTGGGAACATGTACTTATGAGGAATTTAAGTAAATTAGAAATGTATGCAAACAAGCAACCTTCAGATACTATTTATGAGTTTGAGAACTTAGAAGAACTTAGAGAATTTGACGAAACTTATAAAGAAAAATCAAATAATATTATTCTAAACAAAATAACTAATATTTTTAATATAAATGAAGATGAAATACATAGTATTAAACCTCTAAAATTAGGTATGACAAATAAATCATTTCTTTTTGAAGTTAAGAATAAAAAATATATATGCCGCATACCTGGAGAAGGGTCAGAACAATTGGTTGATAGAGTTGCTGAATATAACAGTTTCCAAGCAATTATTCCCTTAAATATAACTGAAGATATAGTTTACATTAATCCAGAAGATGGTATTAAAATTTCAATCTATGAAGAAAATATAAGAAGTGTAGATACAGATAATTCAGATGAACTAAAAAAATGTATGAGCATATTAAAATATGTTCACAATAGTGAATTAAACGTTGAACACACATTTAGTTTTAAAAAAAATATAGACTTTTATGAGAATTTATGTAAGCCATTAAATGCTATTTTATATGAAAATTATTCTCAAGTTAGAATAAATATGAATGAACTTATGTCTATTCTAAATAAAATTCATGTGCCAACAACACTTTGCCATATTGATGCAAACAGTGATAACTTTTTAGTATTAACAGACGGCAATATGAAATTAATTGATTGGGAATATGCAGCAATGCATGATCCTCTAGTCGATGTGTCTATGTTTGCTATATACAGCTACTTTGATGAAAATCAAATTGAGAAGTTAATGAATTATTATTTAGAAAGAAATCCAACTTATGAAGAGCGGTTAAGGGTATACATATATATTGCTTTAGGAGGTTTTTTATGGGCTCTTTGGGCTGAATACAAGCAAGCGCTTGGTGTAGCTTTTGGAGAATATACACTAAAAATGTACAGATATGCTATTGCTTATTATAAAAAAGTTACTGATTTAATAGATGAATCTAAAATAAATTATTAAAGGAGAACCAGTAATGCATCGGCAAAGACTTATTAAAGTACTTTTTTTATTACCATTTATGATCCCACTGCTGTTATTTTGGATTTTACCTTTAATAACAGGCTTTGGAATAAGTTTAACAGATTGGGATTATATTTCACCACAAATAAATATTGTTGGTTTTGAAAATTACATGGATATTTTTACAGATCCAGATTTTATTCGTGCTCTTGTTAATACATTTATCTTTGGCATTGGAACAATAGTAGCAACTATTGTATTAGGATTATTGTTTGCCTTAATGCTTCAAAAAGAGTTTACGGGGTCAAAAATTTATCAGATGATTATTTTTAGTCCTTGGATTACGCCAACAGTAGCAGTTGCCTTAGTATGGTCGTGGATCTACGAACCAGATCGTGGATTTGCTAATTTTATACTTGGATTCTTTGGAGTTCAACCATTAGAATGGCTTCATAGTTCAGAAACGGCCATGTTGGGAGTTATCATTTTTACAATATGGAAATCAATTGGATGGACCATGCTTTTTTATTTAGGAGCATTAGAACGTGTACCACAAAGTATCTATGAATCAGCAACACTGGATGGGTGCAATTATTTAAGGAAATTCTACCATATAACACTTCCATTGATTTCGCCTACCACGTATTTCCTCATAATCGTTAACTTGATATCATCCATACAAGTATATGATCAAATTCAAATTATGACACAAGGGGGACCAGGTGGAAGCACCACAACATTGCTATACCTTTATTATGAAAAAGCTTTTCAAAATTTTCAAATGGGGCCAGCTAATGCGGTTGCAATGGTGATTCTGGTTATAATCGTGATGCTATCAATACTTAGCTCATATATAAGTCGAAAATTTGTACACTACGAGTAGAGGAGAAACATAATGAATAAATGGAAGAATGGTATTTGCATTACATTTAAGCATTTTTTCCTAATCATTACATCGGTGATATTTGCTTTTCCCTTTGTTTGGATGTTGTTAGGAATATTTAAAACCAATAATGAAATATGGCAACAACCCTATAAATTACTGCCTGCTCAATGGAATTTATCAGGAGTCTTAGAAAGTTTAGGTAATATTCATTTTAGTAAATACATTTTCAATAGTTTCTATGTAGGGATCTTTGGAACCTTATTTATGATACTGGCTGCAACATTATTTACTTATGTAATAGTGTTTATGAAAGACAAGAATACAGATTTATTGTTTGTTTTAGTGTTAGGGACATATATGCTTCCAAGCGCTGTAACCTATGTTCCTTCATATGTGATATTAGCTAGGATAGGAATGTTAGACAAACTAAATGGATTAATATTTTCTAATTTGGCTAGTGTCTTTGCGGTGTTTTACTTAAGACAATCTTTTAAGAAAATGAGCAGTGATTATGTGGAGGCTGCAAGAATTGATGGTGCGGGACATTTGAAAATACTACGACATGTAGTGTTTCCTTTAAATAAATCAGCGTTTTATACTGTGTTTGTTTTAACTTTTGTACAGCAATACAATAACTACATGTGGCCAAGTATTATGCTTAAAAGTGAAGAAAAATATTTGGTATCACAAGGATTAAGGCAGTTCTTTATTCAAGATGGTGCCTATGGTATGAATTGGTCAGAAGTTATGTTAGCTAGTGCTGTCACCATTCTACCAGTTATTATTGTATTTCTAATTTGTCAGAAGTGGTTTATGACGGGAATAATGCAGGATAGTGGTCTAAAATAATAATTATTGGGGGTTTTCATGATGAAACGGTTAGTAGGAATTTTTTTAGTAATGGCAATGGTATTAACAGGTTGTTCAAAAACAGCTAAAAATGTAGATAATGCAGAAGATGGTGTTGTTGAAATTGAGTTTTGGCATGCATTAGGTGGATCTTTAGGGGACGGGTTAAATGAAATTATTGAAGAGTTTAACGCATCTCAAGAAAAATATAAAGTTAAGCCTGTAGTAGTAGGAAGTTACACAGAAATTGATGAGAAACTACAAGCAGCATACGCGGCAAAAAATACTCCAGCTTTAGTTGCAGGTGGATCATATGATGTGTTCTATAATAAAGGTTTAGTAGAAGCTTTTGAAGATTATATGCCTGAGAATTATGATAAAAAGGATGTTGTTGGTGGTTTTATGAAAGCAGCAGTTATGGATGGAAAAATGTATTTTGCACCAGCATATGGAACATCTCAAGTACTTTATTATAACAAGGCAGTACTAGAAGAAGCAGGAAAAAGTGTTGAAGATTTATCTTCATGGCAGTCCATTGCTGAGCTCAATAAAGATATCATTGGTATGGATACTAATATTAATAAGATTGAGTATGTATGGGAACCGATGTGGGGTGAAGGTAATATAGCTGACATAGCATATAGTAATGGTGGAAGGTATATTTCAGAAGATGGAAAAACAGTAACAATTAATTCAGATGCTTGGGTAGAAGTTTTGGAACAAATTCGTGAGTGGATTCACGATGATAAAATTATGAGAATTCATTCAGGTGGTCAAGGTTGGGAATACTGGTATAAAACAATGGATGATTGGGTGTATGGTAAATCATTAGGTTACACTGGTTCTCCAGGAGACTATGTAATTGCTTTAGAAGCTGTTAAAAAAGCAATTGATGAAGGTCATAAGAATGACTTTGCTGTTACACATCAGCCAGGTTGGAATGATAATGATCCAGCACCATATTTTTATAGTTTAATGTATTTTATTCCAAAGTGTAAGAATTTATCAGAGGATCAAAAGAAAGGTGCGGCTGAATTCGTGACTTTTGCTACAAATACAGATAATACTTCAAAATTCTCAATAGCTACAGGTTATGTAGCAGTAAGAAATTCTGTTTTAGATTTACCAGAATATCAAGAATACTTAACTACAAATCCTGATGCAGATGCAGCATTGAAGCAAATTGATAAATATGCAGTTCCTGAATTTATTGACCCAACAGGAGGAGCAATTATAGATGCATTAAAAGAAGCTATAGATAAAGTTGAAATTGAAAATATTTCAGCAAAAGAAGCTCTTGATAAAGCTGCTGAAAAAGCACAACGCGATTTGGATAAATTAAATAAGTAAAATTTATGGGGAGCGAAAGCTCCCTCTTTGAATATATAAGGTGGTGATTGTTATGAAGATAGAAAGAATTATTGATTCAAGAATGATGGAGATATCAGTTGAAATTCCTTATTGCCAAGATAATTTATATATTATAGCAGACTTATCAAAAGAAATTTATGCTTCTGTACGAATATATAATCCAGATAATCTTTTCATTGGCGAAATTGTTTATGGTTATAGTAATTTTAAGAATAAAATATACTATAGTAAATCAAATACCACTATGAATGGGCTGTCTCATAAATTAAAAAGTGGTATATATCGTTTTGTTATTATCATTTTAGAGCCAGAAAAAATAAATAAGGATTTACAGATTAATTTAGCTATAGAAACAGCTCTTAGTTCTTATTTAGAAGAGAAAATATTAACGGAATTAGGTCAACATGTATTTCAAGAGCAATCGTGGTTTAATTCAAAAGGTAGCTTGATGGATTTTCATAGAGTGACTAATTCTGAAAATAGATACTATAAGGGAGATTTTCACGGGCACACTGTTTATTCAGATGGACAATTAACAGTAGATGAGGCAAGGGGAGTTATAAAACAACAAGGATTGGATTTTATGGCGCTAACAGAGCATAATAGAATTCCATTTGGTTTTAAGAAAATGGACTCATTAATGATTCCATCTTTTGAACTAACATTGCCAAGTGGTCATATAAACATACATGGTATATTAGAAACAGATTTGTTTGGGGAAGAGATTGGAAAACTTACAGAAATAAATGATATAATAAATACAGTGATTGATAAATATTGTCAATACTCAAATATAAGTATTAATCATATGTTCCTTGATATTTGGAGTTTTACTGAAAAGAATATAGATTTAAGAAAAGTAAATACAATCGAAGTTATGTGCGACCCCACTTATCCAACAAGCCCGGAAGCAAATGATAAAGCAGTAGCTTTTATTGATTTTCTATGGAATAAAGGTTGGAAAATTTATGGTATAGGGGGTAGTGATAGTCACAATAAAATTGATGACTTTTACAATCGAGCGAATTTACCAAGCATTTATGGTGATCCAGCAACTTATGTGTTTTGTCAGGGATTATCAGTGGATAATATTCTTAAGGGTATAAAAAATGGTAATGCTTATGTTACTCGGTATGAAGATTTAAATATAATAATTGGTAAGGGAAAAATATTACCCGGGCAAGAAATTATAAATATAAATAATTTGGATTATGCAGTTGAAATAAAGAACTTTGGAAAGCAACATGTCCATCAGGAGTATGTAGGTGAATTTATATTGAATGGTGAAGTGATTAAAACTATAATATTGGATGAGAATAATCCTAAAGCAGAAATACATGACATATTATCTTATGTGGAAAATAGTGATTATTGGTGGTTGCGTTTTGGTCTTTATGATAAATTAGGGCATGTAGTAGCATATGTTAATCCCATATACTATGGAGAACATAGCAGTAACATATATGAATTAGACAAATTAATAAAAGAGTTTGATACAAAAACTGATAGATGATAGCATTTAAAATCAAGTAATTTAAAGGGAAAAAACTTACAATGTAATTAGGAGATGATTTTATGAACTGGATTAAAGCACTTACAGATTCTATAGAGTATATAGAAGAGAACTTGACAGAAAGATTAGCTATAAAAGATATTGCTAAAGTAGCGGCGTCTTCCCCCTACCATTATCAGCGTATGTTTAATATGTTGACAGGGATTTCTGTTCATGAGTATATAAGAAATAGAAGACTTTCTATGGCTGCTAGCGAACTTGTTACAAATAACTCTAAAGTTATTGATGTAGCAATAAAATATGGTTATGAATCTTCGGAAGCTTTTTCTAGAGCTTTTAAGAAAATGCATGGGGCTAATCCAACCGATGTTAAGAAGAGAAAAGTTAATATAAAAGCATTTCCTAAAATAGTAATCCAAATAACATTGAAAGGGGATTTACCTATGAATTATAGAATTGAGAGAAAGCCTAAATTTAGTTTTAGTGGCATTGCTAGAAAGTTTTCAACAGAAAATGGTGAAAACTTTGTGAATATTCCAAAGTTTTGGAGTGAAGTTATGCAGGATGGTAGTTTTGGAGAAATGATGGCAAAAGTTGAGGATGATAAGTGTATAGGTGCTTGTATGCCTATGAATCCTGATGTGGATAAAAACTTTGATTATGTTATTGGTGTATTTACCAAAGAAAAATTATCAAATTATAATTATTATGAGGTACCAAGTACTGATTGGGCTATTTTTGAAGTTAGAGGGCCAATTGGTGAAAAACTTCAAAATACCTGGAAACGTATATTTTCAGAGTGGTTTCCATCTACAACCTTTCAACATGCTTATTTACCTGAACTAGAAGTTTATTATGGTGGGGATACTCAAAGTCCAGATTATCTTACAGAAATTTGGATTCCTATTATAAAAGAAGAGAAGTAATAAATATAAGACCTGATGTCTTGATTGACGTCAGGTCTTATATTTATATTTTTGCTAAAAAAGATGGATTAAGTGAAACATTTTGATTTACTTAGTCGTGTCATAAGTGAAAGGAGGTTATTATGGAAAAACAATCGTTACGTACGGATGATTGCATTAATGAAATTGTTAGTAAATATTCTGATATGGTATTGCGATTAGCATTTATCTATGTGAAAAATATCTCTGATGCTGAAGATATAACTCAAGATGTATTCTTAAAACTTTACAGGGGGAATAAGGTTTTTAATAATGATGAGCATTTAAAAGCTTGGCTAATAGTTGTTACAAAAAATACATCAAAGGATTATATTAAATCATTGTGGAGAAGAAAAACAGAAGAACTTAAGGATAATTTATCTGCAAATGATAATTACTTTGATAGTCAATTAATAAAAGAAGTCTTAAAACTACCCGTTAAATATAGAGATGTTTTATATTTATATTATTACGAAGGATATTCAATATCAGAAATAGCTAAAAATTTAAATATTAATGAAGCAACTATTAGAACAAGATTAAAACGAGGAAGAGAAGCTTTAAAAAGAAAAATAGGAGGGCTAGATGAATTATATGTTTAGTGATTTTGATAAGATTAAAGCTAGTAATGATTTGAAAGCTAAAATAATTAGAAATATTGCATTGGAAGAAAAAAATAATGAACATATTCAATGTAAAACTACCTTAATAGAAAGGATAAAGAATATGCTAAATAGCTTTACAGGAGTAAGAAAAGTACAAAAAAGAGTTAGTCCAATAGTATTGACTCTGGTGTTAATTTTCTTATCGAGCACAATGGCTTATGCTTTTAGTAATATTGATTATTTTAAAAATTACTTTGGCGAAAGTATTTATCTAGTAGAAGAAAACATATTTTCAGAAGTTAGTAGTGTATCAAATGAAGATTACAAACTGACAATTGAAGGTGTATTGTCAGATGAATATAAAAATGTTGCAGTTGTATCATTAGAGCCATTAAGCGAAAAAACAAAAGGGAACTTTAAAGAGTATGAGCAAAGTTTTAAAGTTGGAAAAGGTAAAAACACTACAGAAGCATTTACTTACGAAATAAATGAATTAGAGAAATTAAGTAATAAAACAAGAAAATATTACTTAATAAACTATAATAGTACAGATGAGAAAATCAAATTACCTTTGGAAGTATCTTTATCTAAAGAATTCAGTGAGGTGTCTTTGGAAATTCCTATTGCTAAAACTTTAGAAATGAAAGAAATAGCATTAAATCAGTCAAATTATAGTAATTCTGATTATATGCCTTATTTGGTAAAAATATCTCCTCTTAGTGTAGTTGTTGTAGGCTATGAGAGGGTAGTAAATTACGAAATACCAAATCCTGAATTAAAGATATTATTTAAGAATGGAAAAGAACTTTCTATTTGTGGCAATGAACTTTCTGATTTTTCATTAAAAGGATCAAGATTTGTAGAAGATAATTCTACAATTGTTTCTGTTGATTTTGAAAAAATAATTAATCTTGAAATGATAGAAAGCGTTATTGTAGATGGGGTTAAATATAGCGTTAAATAGTAACTAAAAAATCTGCCGTCGTATTTACACAACGGCAGATAAATAATTACAATATCTCAATATATTTCTCTGAATCTTTTGTTACAAAATAAAACAAACATGGGTTAGAAACACAAAACACAGCAGGTATACCATCTGTAATATGATCAATAATACCTATGCAATTATGCCAGTCTGGATTAGGGTCATATATCTTAACAACCATACCTTCTTTATACATTGAACCTCCTTGTCTATGAGTCAGCTTTCTAGCTATATAAGCCTTTGTTTTTGTGGACTATGAATTATACCTTGAATAATATAGATAAATCTATTGAAGTGATAAGTTGCAAGTGATAAGTGACAAGTTATAAATTGGGGATAATTTTCTTAGTATTATTCTATGAAGTAAAAGCTTAAATTCCACAAATATAATTCTGACCATTTGCAAAACTTTTATTCAGAAGGAAATTATTAATGTTTGTAGAATTTTATATAAGAGTGATTAATAGTCTTGAAAATAGGAGATTGGATAATATGAACAGTAAAGAAAAAAAACGATGTCCTGAATGTGGAGAACTTATAGAAATTGATTCAAGGAATTGTAAATTTTGTGGTGCTTTTATTGCTAAGACATCAGAGGAGTATCATTATGAAAGCAAAGATATAAAAAGGTCAAATAAAGAAGCGGTTGTTGAGAATATAAAGATCTGCAATAATTGTGGACAAGTAAATAGAATAAATGCAATTGTTTGTAATAATTGTAGTGAGAGTTTAATAAATGCAAAAATTGTTGATAAGAATAAAGATTATATAAGAGAGTTGAGGAAAAAAGAAAGCAAAAAAGAGCAGAGATTTATGATTATTAGGATAAGCTATTTTTCAGCTATAACATTTACAATTACAGTATTAATGATTCTAACTTTTGTTGGAATTTCGAAATTCAATAGTAATATAGAACTCAATAGAGCGGGACAAAATATATGGAGTTCAAATGCAAATTTAATTAGTTCTGGTGAATATGTTAGAAATTTTTTCTTTGCCTATATATTTTTATTTATAAGCATAATAGATAATTTTTTTCCAGATGCATTATTTTTCTTGCATTTTAGTAATTATTTTATGGTAAAAGATGCGGAGCCGTCTGATTACTATTATTTTATTACTAAGATTGGTTCGTATTTGATGAGTTTTGGGATACTAGTATTCATTAGTTTTCAGTATTATTCTTTGTGGATGTAGCAAATTTTTGGAATTTATGATATTATATTATTAACTATAAAATTTAGGAGGTGACAAGATGAGAGTTCAGCTTATGGTTAACGTAATTTTGGGAAGACTACCAATGGCATTATCTGGAATAACACATGATTCAGAAATGAATACGGGAGAGGTGCGTCCAAAATTAGATATAATGTTAACTTAGGTTAGAAACCCATCTGTCATAATAATAGTTGAATTGAAATCAATAAATTAAGAGATTTTAATCCGGATGAGATTCTGTCCGGATTTTTTGTTGTATATATTTAGATTTAATCTAAAAAAGTTCGGGCAGGGAAACTGCTCGAGCTTTTTTGTGTTTGTTATATTGAAAAGCTTCCGCGTGCGGAAGGTAACCTTAACTTGTAACTTACAATTTAAAATTTAAAACTATAATGTGGTCATCAGATCCACATTAAAAAAATGGAGGAATAGTAATGATAGAATTAGCATTAAATGAAATTGTTAAATATTATGGTGGAAATATAATTTTAAATGGTATTACTTTTGATATAAAAACTGGAGAAAGAGTTGGTATTATAGGGCAAAACGGAACTGGTAAGACAACTTTGTTTAAACTTATATCATCAATAGAAAAACAAGATGAAGGAAGTATAAATATCAGAAAAGGAGCAAAAATTGGATACTTACATCAGATACCAATATATCCTGATGATTATACTGTGATTGATGTCCTGGATACTGCTTTTGAAGTGGTATTAAAACTAAAGAGAGAGATGGAAACATTAGAGGAAAGTATGTCTTCAACAGATAGTTACAATCTTGAGAAATTAATGAAAAAATACTCTTTTCTTATGGAAAAGTTTGAATCTTTGGATGGCTATAATCTTGAAGAAAATATTAATAAAATTTGTGTGGGGTTAAAATTTAATGAAGAGTTTAAAATCAAAAAATTTAATCTATTAAGTGGTGGAGAAAAGACAACAGTATTATTAGGTAAAATTCTTTTAGAAAAAGCGGATATTCTTCTTCTAGATGAGCCTACTAATCATCTGGATATTGAAGCAGTAGAATGGCTTGAAGACTATATGAAAGAGTATAAAGGAACGGTACTTATAATATCTCATGATAGATACTTTTTAGATAGAGTAGTAAATAATGTGATTGAAATTGAAAAAGGAAGAAGCATTTCTTATCTTGGGAATTATTCGAATTATGTAAAAGAAAAAGAGGAAAATCTTATTCAGCAAAAACTACAATATGACCAACAACAAAGAAAAATAAAATCTATGGAAGAGGCAATAAAGAGATTTAGAGATTGGGGAACGAGAGGAGACGACGAAAGATTTTTTAAGAAGGCAAGAAATATGCAAAAGAGAATAGATAACCTGGATAAAGTTGATAAACCTGATCTTCAAAGAAAATCAATGGACTTATCATTTAGTGAAAGTAACAGAAGTGGAAAAGTGGTTGTGGATATTAGTGATTTAAATAAAAGTTTTGCGGATAAAATTATACTTAAAGATGCAAACTTACATTTAAGATATTTAGATAAAGTTGCTCTGTTAGGAAAGAATGGTACAGGGAAATCTACATTGATTAAAATAATAATTAACGAAGAAAATGATAATGTAAAAATTGGTTCCAATGTGAAGATAGGATATCTTCAACAAGAAGTATCATTTGATGATGAAAATCTAAGTGTTTTAGATGGTTTTAGACAAAGTGTAATAGTACCAGAAGGTAGAGCTAGGGGGATTCTAGCAAAGTTTTTATTCTTTGGAGAAGATGTATTTAAGAAAATTAAAAATCTTTCAGGTGGAGAGAGAAGTAGACTTAGATTATGTGAATTAATGCATCATGATATAAATTTTTTAATTCTTGATGAACCCACTAATCATTTAGACATTGATTCAAGAGAAATGTTAGAAGAGGCTTTAGGTGAATTTAATGGAACTATTTTATTTGTTTCTCATGATAGATATTTTATAAATAAATTAGCAAGTAGAGTAGTGGAGCTCAAAAATAGAAAACTGATGAATTATGATGGTAATTATGATTATTATAAGAATGAATTAAACAAAGAAGAGGCAATTAATGAAAGAGTGAAGGTATCAAAGAAAAAATGTAAAAATAAAAGTAGTGAAAGTAATTCTTATAAACAAAAGAAAAATAATAAGAATTATGATAAGGATAGATTAAAAAGAGAGAGTAAAATAGAAGAAGAAATTTATTTTATTGAGAATAAAATAAAAGAATTAGAAGATAAAATGTTACAATATGCTTCTGATTATAGCAAACTAAATGAATTACATCAGCAAAAGGAAGAAAGAGAAAATGAATTAGAATTATTAATGGAGAAGTGGGCTGAATTATAAAATAATGCACTTAGTATAACCCTTAAGAATAATATGATATTGGATTGAAATTTTCTAGGAGGTACTAGTGAAATATTTTAGAGAATCTAGTAACAGCAAAGTGGATGATATAAGTATTGTTTATCCAGAAGAAATTAAAAATTACATTAATGAACTAAAACAAATGAAAAATTATGAGGAAGGAGAAAACTTTAATAGGTTGCAACAAGGACCACCAAAAACACCACCACCAAACAAGACACCACAATTATCAGATTCACCAGATGCTAGTTTAAAAGCAGTTGATCCAGGAGCAATAAAGCCTTGTGTCTATAGATTTTCATATATTTGGCTTGAAAATGGAAAATCTTTTTGGGCATATCTCGTATATGTAGGAAAAAAATCAGCTTCTGGTTGGAGATGGAATCCTAGAAGAAGAAGATGGGTGTACTTTGGAGTGGATTTAAATGATATTAAAAGTTTTGTTTGTTATTAAAAAGAAAGAGAATAAAAAACCTGAAGTCGGGAATCGCGACTTCAGGTTTTTTAATAAAATAAATATTTTCCTATTGAATTTTTAAAATCATATGTTATAATAAAAACACAATATACAAAATATTGTACATTGGTTAGGGGTTAAAGAATATGAACAATTATAAAAAGAAGTTAATGTCTAAAAATGGTAGAGTAACTATGGTTCTTGCTAGAGAAATGCTTACTTACTATGAAGGTGATAGGATAAGAACAGTTGGAGAATATGCTGAAATTTTTGATACTGCTAGAGGAACTGTTCAATCAGCTTTGAAATTTCTTCAACAAATTGAAGCAATAGCACTAGAATCTAGAGGTCATTTAGGAACATATATTGTTAAGATAGATTATAGAAAATTATGGGATATTTCAGATTTAGGAGTTATTATGGGGGTAATGCCATTACCATATTCAAAGAGATATGAAGGCCTTGCTACAGGGTTTTATAAAACATTTGAAAAAGGCGATATACCTTTTAGTTTAGCATTTATGAGAGGTTCTACTAAAAGAATAGAAGCTCTAACTTTAGGAAAATATAATTTTGCAATTGTTTCAAAATTAGCTGCTACTTTAGAAATGCAAAAATCTAATAGTATTGAAATTATTCACGAATTTGCCCAAGGTAGCTATGTTGGCAATCATGTTATTATTCTTAGAGATAGTAAACAAGATAGAATAAAAGATGGAATGAAGGTAGCGTTAGATCCAATGTCCACAGATCAAATTATTTTAACAGCTCATGAATGTGAAGGAATAGATGTAGAATATATTGAAACACCATATAATCAAATTTTACAGAAAATAAAGAATAACGAAGTTGATGCAGCGGTATGGAATATTGATGAGATAAAAGAAAAACATCTTGAGTATAATATATGTCCATTAACAAATCCTAAGACAAAAGAAATTGGTAAAGAAGATACTATCGCAACTATAGTTGTAAGTAAAGAAAATGAAGGATTTAGAGATATATTTAAAAGATTTATTAATATGAAAGAAGTAGAGGAAATACAAGGAGAAGTTATTGATAACAACATGATTCCGATCTATTAAATTTAATGAAAATTTTTTTAATCTGAATATACAAAAAAGTGTATATTGATAAGGAGTGTATAAAATGGAGCAATTATTAAAGGAAAGACTTGAAATATTAAAAGGAGCTGAACAAATCGGTGAAGATATAAAGAATGCTGTAATTGATTTTGCAGAGGATTTTGAAAAAAAATATTCACTAACAATGACAGAGGAAAATGCAGCTATGCTAATAACTCATTTAGCTATGGCTTTAGCAAGAATAAAAAAAGGAGAAAAAGTTGATGAACCTAATGAATTCGTATTAAACGAAGTCAAACAAACTGAAATATATGATGAGCTTCCAGAATTTTATGAGAAGATTGAGGGAAAATTAAATCTAAGTATACCTGATTCTGAAAAGGGTTTTATTGCTATACATGTATGTACATTAATGTCAAAGTTTTAATAAATACGAGGAGGCATAAAGATGATTAGAATTGTTGTAGGTGGTCAAGTTGAAAAACAAAATATTGCAAATTTAGTAAAAGAGATAGGAGGTGAAAAAGTAGAAGTACAAGTAAAATCTGATTTACAAGCTGCTAGTGATATGAAGCTAGGTAAAGCTGATTACTATTTAGGAGCTTGCCACACTGGTGGAGGTGGAGCTTTAAGTATGGCTATTGCATTACTAACAAAAGAAAAATGCGTTACTGTTTCAATGCCAGGGAAAGCACCAAAAGAAGAAGATATTGTGAAAGCAGTATCAGAAGGTAAATTAGCTTTTGGATTCACTGGTGATCATTATGAAACTGCTGTTCCAGTAATTTTAAGAGAAATACTAAGAGTCGGCTAAAAAATTATTTCCCACTTTGTCATCAAAATATTGGTGATTCTGCAATTTTTGAGGGCAACATAGTGGAAGTTATTTTTTAACGATCTCAAAAGTAAAGAAATACTAAAAAATAGTGTTAACAGAGGGGGAGAAATATGAATATTTTAATAATTGCTTTGATTGGTGCTTTAGCTGCTATTATGGCGAATAAAGGTATTGCTGTTTTTAATGATGGATTACGTCCTATTATTCCAGAACATATTGAAGGAAGAATGTCTAGAAAAGAAATTGCAGCAACTTCTTTTGCAATGAGTTTTGGTTTGGTTATTGGATTTGGTATTCCGTTCTCATTAACAGCAAGTATTATTTTAGTTCATTGTGTTTTACTAGGTACTGATATAATTGGAGCTTCTTCACCTGATGGTAAAAAAGGTTTAGTTATATCAGGGGCAATAGGAGCACTTTATGGTGTAGGAATTTTAACAGGATTAGAAGGTATAGTAAAAGCTTTTGAGTTACTTCCAGTAAATTTCATGGGAAGTTTAGGAGCTGTTGGTGCACCAGTTGTAGTTGCTTTTGCAGCATTTCCAGCACTTGCAACAGGATATCAGTATGGTGCAAAAAAAGGTTTGGTAAATTTAGTTCTTTCAGTTTTAGCAAGACAATTAGCTATTGTAGTAAGTCCATTAGCATTAGGTTCAGTTTCAATCAATATTAACCCAGAGGGTGCAGCACTTATTGTTGGTATGACTATTTTAATAATTTATGCAATGAAAGAGAAATCAGAAGAAGAAACAGTGGACTTAGTATCTGTATTTGGCGAAAGGGTAAAGAGGATAAAAAAGAATGTTCCTTACCTTATGGTGATGGGAGCTTTAATATCTGCAGCTACAGCTCTTAACATTATGGCAGGAGATCCGATTTCACTTAATTTGATGAAAGAAGGACAAATTATAGATGCAGGTTTTGCAGCTTTAGCTAGAGGTATTGGTTTTATTCCATTAATTGCATCGACTGCTATTGCAACTGGAGTTTATGGACCAGCAGGTATGACTTTTGTATTTGTAGTAGGATTATTTATCAGAAATCCTTTGTTAGCTGCTATTGTTGGTGCATTAGTTATAGGTGCAGAGGTACTATTATTAGATCAAATTTCTAGATTCTTAGATAAATTCCCTGGCATTAGAAAATCAGGAGATAACATTAGAACAGCTATGTCAAAACTTTTAGAAGTTGCTCTATTAGTTGGAGGTATGAATGCTGCAAATGCAATAGCTCCAGGAATTGGTTTCTTTGTAGTAGTAGGACTTTATATATTAAATGAAATAGCTGGTAAGCCACTTGTACGTATGGCAGTTGGCCCTATAGCAGCAATTGCAGTAGGAATATTAGCTAACATTTTATCTCTAGTTGGAATGTTTAATCCACCAGCATAATTATACTTATATAAGTTATAAGTGATGAGTTATAAGTGACAAGTTTAGGATGATTTTCGTTCAGAAACTTGTCACTATATTTCCAAAATCGTACTTTTTATATTATCTTAAAAATTGAATTTAGAAGCTGTTTATCTTTTGAATTAAATGTTCCTATGAAATAAAGGAGAATGTCTATGAGTACAATACATGAGAATTTGCTATTGGAAATGAAAAAGCTAAATAAAGCAATGTTAAAAGCAAAGGATATGGATAAAAAAAGTGTAGTATATTCAAGAAAAGAAATTTTGGAAGAAGCTGTTATTACTTTAACTGAAAATCCCTCTACTTATCTAACTTTGTTTGGAGTTAAGAACACAGAACAAATAAGTATGGATATGGTGAAAAAACTAAAAGAAGAAAAGGGATTTTTATTTCATACTGTAGACAAAATGTCTGAAAGAGGAAGGGCAATAGATGTAGATTTAATAAATCCTTTAACAGGTAGAGTAATGACAGGTTCTTCTAGTGGAGCTTGTGTAAATATATTAAGAGGAATAAATGATTTTGCAATAGGTACTGATGGAGGGGGTTCTGTTCTTGCACCTGCAATGAGTACAGGTTTATTTTCTATTATGGGAAAAGGTTTAGGATTAAGAGGAAATATTCCTAGAATTTCAACTGATAATATAAATTTTACCCCTGGTATTGGAGTTATTTCTCATGATTATGATTTGTGTAAAAAAGCAATAAGAACTCTTAGTGGCATAAAGAACATTAACCCTAACTTAAATGATTCAAAAAATAGAAAAATAAGAGTTGCAATACCAAAGGAAGATTCAGTTTTATTACCGAATGGAAAAGATATGAGAAAGCTACTTCAGAAGGTTGTTTGTGAAATTAATGATTTAGTAGAATTTGTAGAGAAAGATTTTAGTTCTATAGGAAACAGGCATAGTGCGATTTCATTTTGTGAAAAAACATTTAATGAAGATATAGACATTATTATTACAGTTGAAGGTCCTATAGATTTGTATGGTGTAGGAGATTCTGTATTAGGTACATGGGGAAGTACAGGTTCTGATTTACAAAATAATTCTGGAAAGTATCTTCTAAAGGTTGCTAACATGATAGATTCTACAGCAATTACTATACCTACAGGTGAGTTAGGAATGGGTATTTTGATTATTGGTAAGAAAGGAATTGAAAATGGTAAATTAGCTATTTCTCTTGGTGATCATATAAAGAAATTATATTCATCGCCTGACTTGTTTAACAGATATTTTATAGAAAGCTATGAGCAAAAGGATACTGGATTCTTTTAGTTTTATAAGGGGAGATAATATGAGCATAACAACAATCAATGGAATAATTAATGAAGATAAGCTTGGAAAAACATATATTCATGAACATCTCAAAATTGACTTATCATCTCAAAAGAAAGATTTAGATACAAAATTTGATGATGTAGATGCAGTTATTGAAGAAATGAAAATTTTAAAGTCGAAAGGCGTAGATACAATAGTTGAAGTTACTAATAGAGGAATGGGTAGAGACATACAGGTTATGAAAAGGGTAGCTGAGGAAACAGGTATAAATGTAATAGCAAGTACAGGATTTTATAAAGAACCATTTTTACCCCAATATGTTTATGAGATGGAAGAGAAAGAACTAAGTAAACTTTTAATAAAAGATATTGTTGAGGGTATTGATGATACAAATATAAAAGCTCACTTAATTGGAGAGATAGGTACAAGTAAAAATATAATGACACCTATGGAACAAAAAGTGTTTAAGATATCGGCAATAGCACATTTGGAGACAGACAGACCTGTTTATACTCATACTACTCTTGGAACTTATGGATTAGAGCAATTAAAATATTTAAAGGGATATGGAGTAGATTTAGAAAAAGTGGCTATTGGACATTTAGACCTCAATTGCGATTTAGACTATCATTTGAGGGTTGCTGATACAGGTTGCTTTTTAGCTTTTGATACCATTGGTAAGATAAAATATCAAGCTGATGAAAAACGGACAGAACATATCAAAAAGCTAATAAATAGAGGGCACTTAGATCAAATAGTGTTATCAGAAGATATAACAAGGAAATCACATTTAGAGATTAATGGAGGAATTGGATATGGTTATTTAGTAGATAACTTTGTACCAATGCTTCTTAAAGTAGGAATTACTAAAGAACAGATAGACAGAATGATGATTTATAATCCAATAAAATTATTAGATGCTTAGGAGGGGAATCAATGAAATCATATCCAATTAAAACAATATCATTAGAAAAAGCAAAAGAGCTACAATTTAAATTAGTTGATACTATACATAAAAACTTTGACGGTTACGAGTTTTTTCAAAGTGGAGATTACGGAGTTGTTCCAGGTATTGGTCAACCCCAATACACTAAAAAAGTTGAAAAGGTTCTGGCGGAATTTTTCGATACTGAAGACGCAGTTCTAGTTCGTGGCTCAGGAACAGGAGCTATTAGAAATGTTATGAATTCAATGCTGAATCCTAATCAAAAAATATTACTACATGATGCCCCAATATATCCAACAACAAAAGTTATCGTAGATTCAATGGGATTAGAGCCTGTATTTGTAGACTTTAATAACATTGCTGAAAAAGATACAAGTACAATTGAATCAGTATCATTTGCCCTTATTCAGCATTCTAGACAGAAGTTAGATGATAGTTACGATTTAGGCGAGGTAATAAAGAAGATTAAAGAAACAAAAGAAGATATAGATATATTAATTGATGACAACTATGTTGTTATGAAGGCTGAAAAAGCTGGAGTACAACTAGGTGCAGATGCTAGTGCGTTTTCTTTATTTAAACTATTGGGTCCAGAAGGAATTGGATGCGTTGTGGGAAAGAAAAGTATAATTGAAAAAATTAGAAACATTAATTATTCCGGTGGAAGCCAAGTTCAAGGATATGAGGCCATGGATGCTTTAAGATCACTGGTTTATGCACCGGTATCATTAGCAATTCAGGCAGAGGAAGGAAATAAAATTATTGATAGATTGAACTCAGGTGAAATTAAAGGAATAAAAAATTCTTTTATAGCAAATGCGCAATCTAGAGTTATTTTAGTTGAGTTTGAAGAACCTATAGCAAAAAAGGTGTTAGAACACAGTTCTAAACTAGGGGCTGCTCCTTATCCAATAGGTGCTGAATCAAGATATGAAATTGCTGCAATGTTCTATAGAGTATCTGGAACATTCTTAAAATCAGATCCTAGATTGGCAGATTATATGATACGTATTAATCCAATGAGAGCAGGAGCAGATACTGTTTTACGTGTATTAAAAGAGGCAATTAATAGTGCTTTAAAGGAGGAGGGGAATTAAGTGTTTTTAGACATGACATTGAAGAGAAATCCTGAATTAATTAAAAGCTCAGTTCGATTTCATAGAGAGGGAAAAATTACTCCTAATTCCTATATTTTAGATGTAGATGCAATTGAAATGAATGCTTCAAAATTAGCGGATAAAGCAAAAGAACATAATATTGAGCTATATATGATGACAAAGCAGATGGGAAGAAATCCAGAACTTGCAAAAATTATTGCTAATAGTGGTATTAAAAAGGCTGTTGCAGTGGATCCATGGGAAGCATTAACTCTAGCAGAAGCTGGAATTAACTTAGGAAATGTAGGACATTTGGTGCAGATACCCTCAAATATGATAAAAAAGATTTTATCTTATAACCCTGAAGTTATTACAGTTTTTACTGTAGAAAAAGCAAAAGAAATTTCAAAAGCTGCTTTAGAGTTAGGAATGAAACAAGATATAATCTTAAGAGTTGTGGGACCAGACGATATGATATATGATGGTCAAATTGGAGGATTTAAGGAAAGTGAACTTATTGAAAAAGCCAGAGAAATAAACCTATTTGATGGTGTAAATATTGTAGGAGTTACTGCTTTTCCATGTTTCTTATATGATTCAGAAGTAGGAAAAGTTAAAAAAACTAATAATGTTTATACAGCTATGAGGTGTATAGAAAAGTTAAAGGAAGAATTAAATATTGAAGTTAAACAGATTAATACACCTAGTACAAATATGATATCATCAATACCTATTTTAGAGGAATTAGGTTCTACCCATGGAGAGCCAGGCCATGCTTTAACTGGAACAACTCCATTACATGGTCATGAAATACTAGAAGAAATTCCTGCAATGGTTTATGTAAGTGAGATATCTCATATTTTTGATGATAAAGCTTACGTATATGGCGGGGGATATTATCGAAGATCACATGTAAAGAAAGCTATGGTAGGTAGAGATTTTGAAAGTATGAAGACCAATATGATGCAAGCTGAAGAAATTTCACCAGAGTCAATCGATTATTATGGAACTCTAATAATGGGTGATAAAAAAGCTGAGGTAGGAGATACAGTTATCTATTCTTTCCGTACACAGATTTTTGTTACAAGAAGTGAAGTAGTATTGGTAAGAGGAATACAAACGGGTAATCCTAAGATTATTGGAATTTATGATAGTTTAGGGAGACTTTTAAGGAGATGAGAAAATGGGAAGATTTATGGTTCTCGTTTTAGATAGTTTTGGCATAGGTTATATGGATGATGTAAAAGAAGTTAGACCTCAAGATATTGGAGCAAATACATGTAAGCATATACTGGAAAAACATCCAGAGGTAAAGTTGAGGAACCTAGAAAAATTAGGACTTATGAATGCATTAGGAGATAATCTAGGAGTAATGAAAAAGAATGAAATGGCGGTATTCGGAATTTCAAAACTTCAACATTTTGGATGTGATACTTTCTATGGTCATCAAGAAATCATGGGTACGCTGCCACAAAAACCATTAACAGAGGCATTTTCTAAATCTATTGATAGAGTAGCAGATACTTTAAAAGAATCCGGCTATGAAGTTGAATATAAGGGAAATGGGCCATATTATTTATTAGTAAATAACTCTGTTGCTATAGGAGATAATATTGAAGCGGATTTAGGACAGGCTTATAATATAACGGCATCTCTTGATATAGTTGATTTTGATGAAGTAACAGAGATAGGTAAAATAGTTAGAAAAGAAGTTAAGGTACCTAGAGTTATTGCATTTGGAGGTAAGAATGTGAACATTGAAGACATACTTAATGCTGAAGAAGTAAAAGGAGACTATATAGGTATAAATGCTCCAAAATCAGGAGTGTATAATGAAGGATATAAGGTTATTCATCTTGGTTACGGCGTGAATCCAGATGTTCAAATACCTACTATACTTGGAAAGAATGATATAGCTGTTACTTTGATTGGTAAAGTAGCGGATATAGTACATAACCAATATGGTAAAAGTATTTTTTCTGTAGACACAAGGGAAGTTATGGAAAACATGATAAAAGAGATGGACAATCTACACCGTGGTTTTATGTGTGTTAATGTTCAGGAAACTGATTTAGCAGGACATAGGCAGAATGTTGAAAAATATTTAGAAAAATTGATAATTACAGACGTATATATGGGTAGAGTTATTGAAAAGATGAATAAAGAAGATATTTTAGTTGTTATGGCTGATCACGGCAATGATCCAACGATAGGGCATAGTCGTCATACTAGAGAAAATGTTCCCTTACTAATATACAAAAAAGATATTGAAAATAAATTTATAGGACATAGAAAAACACTAGCTGATGTAGGAGCTACTGTTGCAGAATACTTTAATGTTGAATATCCTGAAAATGGACAGTCCTTTTTACATCTTATTAATGATAAATAAAAAAACCCTATGATAACCCTCTTGAAATAAATAAAGCTGTATAGTACTATACAGTAGAGAATCTTTGGAAAAGAGAGAAAATCATAGGGGTTTTTACGTTTTAAAATAATGCTGAGAGTTCACAATTGAAATAAATTACGAACTAAATTATTTCGTACAAGCATTATCTTAAAGCGTATAAAAATTAACAGGGGGACAAACATGAAACTACTTAGACAATTAGGGATTGTATTAAGCATTGCATTTTTAGGGGAAATTGTAAGTAAAACTTTTAATCTTCCTATACCGGGTAATGTTCTTGGGATGATTATTTTATTATGTCTTCTTTCATTTAAAATTGTTAAAGTTGAAATGATAGATGATATAAGTGATTTTTTATTAGGATATCTTCCTTTTTTCTTTATACCTGCTGGAGTAGGGTTGATTTCAAATTTAGATTTACTTAAAGAAAAATGGTTGGAGATTTTATTGGTATGTACACTGTCAACTATTATCGCTATTATTGTAACGGGATTGACTATTCAATTTGTAAAAAGGAGGATAAAAATATAATGGATATATTAAATACACCTTTATTTGGAGTTATTATTTCAATAATAACCTTCGAAATAGGTCTTTTAATTTCAAAAAAGACAAAAAGTGCTATATTCAATCCTCTCCTCATAAGTATAATTTTAGTTATATTAATTTTATTAAAATTTGATATTTCACTAAAAGTTTATAATAAGGGTGGAAGTTTAATAGCTTTTTTCTTAACTCCTGCAACAGTAATATTGGCAGTTCCATTATATAAGAAATTTGCAATTTTTAAGGCAAATGCATTACCGATAATTATTGGAATAACAATTGGCTCTATATCAGGAATTTTAACTGTGACAATTTTATCTAAATTATTAGGACTATCAGATAATATATTAATGTCATTGATGCCAAAATCAATAACTACACCTATTGGAATAGAGATTTCTAAACAAATAGGTGGGGTACCATCTCTAACAGCAACAGCTATTATTATAACAGGAATATTTGGAGCTATTATTGGGCCAAATATATGTAAAATATTTAAAATAAAAGATAAAGTAGCTACGGGTATAGCAATGGGTACGGCAGCACATGCTATTGGAACATCAAAAGCCATTGAAATGGGTGAAACTGAAGGTGCTATGAGTGGTGTGGCAATAGGCATAGCTGGATTAGTTACTGTAGTATTAGTACCAATAATAGTTAGTTTTTTATAGAGAAAACTTTTTAAATGAAGAACATAGGAATATTTCAATACACAATTTATAGATAATACGAAAGGAGTAAATTATCATGCAAACAATAAAAAATGAGTACCTAAGTGTATCTGTAAAAGATCATGGTGCTGAACTTTGCAGCTTGAAATCATTAAAAAATGATAAAGAATATTTATGGCAAGCAAATACAGAGTATTGGGGCAAGCATTCACCAATTTTATTTCCTATAGTAGGATGCTTGAAAAATAATCAATATATTTTTAAAGAGAAAAACTATGAACTCACAAGACATGGATTTGCTAGAGATAATGAATTTCAGCTTTTAGAGAAAGATGAAAATACTCTTAAATATATATTTTCCAGCAATGAAGAAACATTACAAAAATATCCTTTCAAGTTTGAACTATACATAATTTATAAATTAAATGGTGAAGAATTGGAAATTACATATGAAGTGAAAAACATAGATGATAAAAAGATGTACTTTTCAATAGGAGCTCATCCTGCTTTTAACTGTAATATTAGTGAAGGAGATAAATATCTGGAATTTGAAAGAGAAGAGACTTTAGATAGCTATATTATTAATTCACAAAATGGACTTATAGAAAAAGAAAAAAAGTCAATTCTAAAAGATGAAAAAGATATCTTATTGACATATGATTTGTTTAAACAAGATGCGCTTGTATTTGATAATATAAAGTCAAATTCACTTTCTATTAGAGACAATAAAACTGGTGAGAAAGTAAAAGTAACAATTGAAGGTTTCCCTTTTTTAGGAATTTGGACACCGGAAGCGCCATTTCTTTGTATTGAGCCTTGGTATGGTGTATCTGATTCTGTAGACTCAGATAATAAATTACAAAATAAAAGTGGAATACAAAAATTAGATGTTGATAAAATATTTAGATGCTGCTATAGTGTAGAAATTATTCTTTAAATGCGCTTTAAATGTGTTTTAATGCAGTTTTGCAATAAAAAAATCAAAATAGCATCACTTTTAGAATGAATTTTTGGATTTTTTTAATAAAATGCGGTATTTACAAGGAATTTTAGGTTGGCACGATAGTTGCTTATTAAATAGCGTATACCTTTTCTAACTCAAGAATGATATAGAGGGCAGTGCATATGAATATGGGCTGCCCTCTATATTATTTATTATAAACAAAAAACTTATAATGTAGAAAGTAATTTATATAAAACTGATAAAGAAAACATTGCATTAGTTAAGAAATATGAAAATTAATAAATGTAAGGTTAATAGATACAATGAGTTTATATTGAATAGAACTCATTGTATTTTTTTGCATATAACTTCTTAATGAAGTTGAGTAACTTTTAGTTATATATATGAATTATTTGAATTTTAAAATTAATTAAATTAAACAAAATATTAAATTGTTTTTAATGGATGTATTGACTGAAAAGTTAATTAATATTATAATATAATTAAATAATATATTAAATATTAGCCAAACAAAAGGAGGTACATATGGAGTACAATAATTATTCTAAATTGAATGTTTTCAAAAAAACATATATATTCTACGGTTCTTTATTAGTATTACTTATGGTAACCGGTATAATGGTATTCTTAAATAATACTATAAATGCTAAGATAGTGTTTGGTACATTAATTATATTTACAATATATTTGCTACTTATAAATGTTGGAACTGGTTTATCAATGGAGAGTTATTTCAATATGAATATTGACGATAATTTGGAATTAAATCATATACTTGACTTATATGATAATATAAATGATAATGAAGATATTTCATTTTTAGTAATTGATCCAGATGATGGGGAAATAATTAATGCAAATAAAGGTGCTGAAATATTTTATGGATGTTCAAGAAGTGAGATGTTATCATTAAATGTAAAAGATATAAGTTCTATATCAAAGGAACTATTACAAAAAAAGCTTGGCATTGCAAGAAAACAAAAATTGCCTATTTCACATACTAATCATAGATTACCAACTGGTGAAATAAAAGAAGTTGAAGTATATTGTGGTCCAGTATCTATTGGAAGTAAAGAATTAGTATATGCATTTGTACTAGAACCTTCAATGAAAAGGAATTTCAAAAATTAGCCTATGTAGCTTAGCTTTTAAATACTCACACAAACCCAGAAGATTTTTAGTCTTCTGGGTTTGTATTTTTTTATGTATTGACTTTAAGTTAATAATAAATTATAGTAGTTATTATAGTAGTCACTATGATAAATTAAGAAGATTAAAATTCGGAATTTATAGTTTATAGTTGACGATGTACAGTTGACAGTATAGGATGATTTGCTTTCAGAAAATCTTTAATACAATGCACTGAGAACTATGCATTGTGAGTTGAATTACAAGGGGGGGGCTTAAAATGGAAAATGCATATGTAAGTAATAATGGTTATAAAGAAGGAATAAAAAGAGGCATACCAATAGTTATGGGGTATTTACCTGTTGCGCTTGCTTTTGGAATATTATCTAAAACAGTAGGGATTAGTATGTTTCAAAGTTTTTTATTTTCTTTATTTGTATTTGCTGGGGCTAGTCAATTTATGGCATTGAATTTAATAGCTATTGGTGCTGGGATTGGGGAAATTGTTTTAGCAACTTTACTAGTTAATTTTAGGCATTTTATTATGAGTGCTTCATTAGTAACGAAGATTTCAAAGGATTTAAAAAAATACTTTCCTATCATAGCATTTTGTAATACAGACGAAGTATTCTCTGTGCTTTCATTTGAAAAAAATGAATTAACGAAAGGATTTATATTAGGAATTCAGTTTAGTGCTTATTCTTCCTGGGTTTTAGGAACATTAGCAGGGTATATTTTAGGGGGAATTATGCCTGAAATATTAAGTATGAGTATGGGAATTTCTCTTTATGCATTGTTTATTGCTATATTGGTACCTGAAGTAAGGAAATCTTATAAGGTTGGGATATTAGCATTATTATCAGGAGGGATAAATTCTCTTCTTAATTTTATTAATATTTTACCTGGAGGGTGGAATATTATAATAGCGATTTTAGTATCATCTACTATTGGTATGATTATTTTTGATAAAGAAGGGGGTAGTGGGAATGAATAATATTATTTGGATTATTTTAGGAATGATGTTGGTAACTTATATTCCAAGGTTGCTTCCTTTCATTATTATTTCTGAGGATAATATACCACCTAAATTGCGTAAGTTTTTAAATTATGTGCCTTATACGGCTTTAGGAGCATTGATAATTCCGGGGGCTTTTTCAGCTACACCAGGAGTGCCTTTAGCAAGTTTAGCGGGTTTAGCATTTGCAATTATTTATTCATGGTTTAAAGGTGGAATATTTGTTCCTGTAATTGGATCAGTGCTAATAACTTTTTTTGCATTATCAATATAAAGATGTTATTTTAATTATGGTAGTATACTTATATTTTGATGTTATAAGGAGATTATTAAATGAGTTTTGACAATAAAATTATTGAAGATATGAAAAAGTTGGGTTTAAATGAATATGAATCAAAAGCTTATTTGAAACTATTAGAAAACTATCCTGTAAACGGGTATACATTGAGTAAAAACTCTGGTATTCCAAGGTCTAGAATTTATGAAGTTTTGAAAAATTTAAAAGATAAGCAAGTAGTTTTTGAGCAAAAAGAAGAAAAAAGTAGTGTTTATTATCCTTTGGAGCCTAAATTATTAGTGAATAAATTAAAATCTGACTTTACGAAAGCATTAGATAATATTAATGATTTTGCCACTAAAATGTACTCAGAGAAAGATGAAGAGAATAAGTTAATTGTTATAAAGGGAAGAAAAAAAATTATTGAGTTCATAAGTACATTGATAAATAATGCTGAAAAAAGTGTTTGTTTGTCCATATGGGAAGACGAATTAAAAGAAATATCAAAATCCATAGATAATGCTTTAGCAAAGGGTAAAGTTTTGAATGGTATTTATTTTGGAAAAAAAAATAGCTATAAAGAATTAATTCCTCATAGGAGAATTGAAACATATTTAGAAGAGAAGAATGATAGATATATAACAGTAATAATTGATAATATTCATGTGGTATCTGGAATGGTTTCTCGAGGTGAAGGAAGTACAGTAACATGGACAAAAGATAAAGGATTTGTAGATATAAGTGAAGATTACATAATTCATGATTTGATGATAAATATGTACTCTGCTAAGCTAGAAGGAAAAGAAAAAAAAGAATTTGAAGATTTTCTTGATAATATAAGAAAAGAATATTTTCAATTTAGCTGATAGTAATATTATTATTAAAAATAAATAGATTAATGAAAAGTAGGGGGCAAATTAATGAAAAAAAAGGAATCAATTGGACATATTATGGCATTAATCACAGTATTTATTTGGGGGACTACATTTATATCAACTAAAATTATTTTAAAAGAATTAACACCTGTAGAGATTCTATTTTATAGATTTCTAATAGCTTATATTGCATTGATTATTATATATCCAAAGTTTCACAAAATAAAAAGTTTGAAAGAGGAATTGCTATTTTTAAGTATGGGTCTTAGCGGAGTCACACTGTATTTTTTTGTTGAAAATACAGCACTTAAGTATACACTAGCGTCTAATGTAGGTTTATTATTATCTACGGCACCAATATTTACTGCATTGCTAGCTCATTTTTTTACTGAAGATGAGAAGTTTGAAAAGAAATTTTTAATAGGATTCACTGTAGCCATGTTAGGAATATTCCTTGTAATTTTTAATGGAAAATTTGTGTTAAAGTTAAATCCTATTGGAGATGTTTTTGCTTTGATGGCTGCAGTATTCTGGGCAATATATTCTGTTTTACTTAAAAAAGTAAATAAAGAATATAATCAAATATATGTAGTAAGAAAAACATTTTTTTATGGATTGTTAGCAAATATTCCAATGTCATTAATACTAGGTTCTGATTTAAAAGTAGTTAATAGCATTAGTCTAAATTTAGTTCTAAATATTATTTTTTTGGGATTAGGAGCTTCAGCTATGTGTTTTGTGTTTTGGAATAAAGCGGTTAGTATACTTGGGGTTGTAAAGGCAAATAACTATATATACCTTATTCCATTAATAACCATGATAGCTTCAGTTGTACTACTTCATGAAAAAGTTAATGTAATTATGATTGGTGGTTGTCTGCTTATACTCCTTGGAGTTTATATTTCCGATAAAGGATTTAAAGTTGTTAAAGTAGAAAAGGAAAACGTGAAAATATAGAATGAGTAAGGCCTTCTAAAAATAGGTATATCTTATATAAAGTATATATAAGCAACTATTATAGGGGCTTTTTTTTTATTTAGAATAATGATTAGGATTTTGGCAAAGTATATAGTGTGAAGAAGATAATATAAAGAATTTATGGCAGAGGATGGGAAGGTATGAAAAAAGATTTTGTATTTATATCGGATTTTGATGGAACAATAACTCATAAAGATTTTTACTGGTATATAATAGAAAATTATCTTAAAGAAAAAGGAAATGAACAGTATCAAAGGTGGAGAAATCAAAAAATTAAAGACATAGAGTTTTTAGGGTATGTGTTTGAAAATATTGGTAGGACAGAAGAAGAAATTAATGAAGATATAAAAAGTATGGAAATAGATCCGTTTCTAAAGGAGTTTGTTCAATTTATTAATAAGAGGAATGGAGATTTTGTAATATTGAGCGCAGGAAGTTCCTACTACATCAATATAATTTTAGAACATATAGGGATCAATGATATAACAGTATATTCAAACAAGGCAATTTTTAAAGAGAAAGGATTACACTTTGATTTAGATCCAACGAATCAGTTTTATTCAGAAAGATATGGTCTTGATAAGAAGAAAGTTGTGAAACACCTAAAAACAAAATATGACTTCCTTTATTATGCAGGAGATAGTGAGCCTGATTTTGAACCTAGTTTGGTGTGCGATGCTCGTTTTGCAAGGGGAAGACTTGTACCTCTATTTGAACAAAATGGTATAGAATTTTATCCATTTGAAAATTTTGAAAGAATAAAGAATATTATTGAGTGGAGAGAAAGGAGTTAGTGATGAAGTCTAAATCACATAAAATATCAATTCCGTCAATTCTTGAATCTGGGCCTAATAGTATTGGAAAGTTGGGATATTTACTTAAAAGGGAAGGCTTTAGAAATATAGGACTTTTTTATGATGAAATAATTTTCAATTTATTTGGAGAAAAAGTAGATAAGGTATTAATAGGGGAAAATATTCATTATATTAGATATGTTTTGAGTGAAATGGATCAATGTAGTATTTCAGAAAAAGCATTTTCAATATCAAAGGATGTAGATGCTTTTCTTGCTGTTGGTGGAGGGAAGGTTATAGATTCAGTAAAATATATGGCTTTTTTAAGAAAACTACCTTTTATTTGTGTTCCTACTTCTACATCAAATGATGGGTTTAGTAGCCCTGTGGCATCTTTGTATGTGAATGGTAGAAGAACTACTGTGCCTGCAAAGATTCCTTATGGAATAATTGTAGATACTAATGTTATAAAAACTGCACCTGATAAATTCATTTATTCAGGAATTGGTGATTTAATATCTAATCTGACAGCTTTATGGGATTGGAAATTTGAAGAAAGAAATGGTAGAGATAGAGTAGATGATTTTGCTGTTATGATTTCAAGAAAGGCTGTAAATTCATTCTTGGATTTACCTTACAAAACAATAAAAGAGGTTTTTTTCATTCAAAATTTAGTAGATTGCCTTATAATGAATGGGATAGCTATGGAAATTAGCGGTAGTTCGGCACCTTCTAGTGGAAGTGAACATTTGATTTCACATGCTTTGGATAAAGTGTTAAAAGAACCATATCTTCATGGTGTTCAGGTAGGAATTGCAACTTATATAATAAGCAAAATACAAGATAATAATGTAGAGCTAATAGATAATCTTTTAACTAATACCGGCTTTTGGCAATACACAAAATCTCTAAAGATACGAAAGGAAGATTTTTTAGAGGCAGTAGATATAGCGCCATCAATAAAGCCACAAAGACTTACAACTATTCATTTAGAAGAGAATAGAGAAAAGATAAAAGAAATTATAATGGGGATGGATGTTTTGAATTAGGGGATAACTTATTTCAGTGCACAATGCTCTTTAAAGGATACCCTTTTTCAGTTGACAGTTGACAGTGCTCAATGGACAGTAGAGTATACCGTCAATTGTCTTCAATTGTGGATAACTTCAAAATAGTCTGAATAATTCACACTATTCTGTGAATAAACCTGTGATTTATGTGCATAACTTTTAAAAATGTGTGGACAAGTAAACTTTTTCCACAACTTAAAAGATATGTATTTTTGACTTTTAGGGTATATTCTGATAAAATGAATTCAAATTCATTTAAAATGAATGACAATTCATAAAAGGAGATAGTAATGCCAAAGTTAATAAAAGATATTGAAAAAAACATTTTAACTTCAGCTATAGAATTATTTGGGGAGTATGGATTTGCTAAGGTAGATATGAAAATGATATCAAGTAAAGTTGGAATAGCTGTAGGGACGCTTTATAATTATTATCCAAATAAAAAGGATTTATTTATAAAATCATTTCAAAAAAGTTGGTCAGGCACCTTTTATAAATTAAATAATATTATGAGAGAAGAGGTAGAGACTGAAAAAAAAATTAGAAATTTTCTACGAGAAGTTGGTGTAGACAGTAGTATTAGAAAAGGTGTAGGTAGAGAATTTTTTAATAAAGGTAATTTTGATGAGAAGGACAGAATTATTATAGAAGATATTAAAGATAGAACAATGAATATGTTGTTCCAACTAATAAATGATTTAAGAGAGAAAAGAAGCTTTTCACAGTTTAGAGAAATGGATGATAAAATGGCTTATTCATTATTTAATTTATTAATTCATTTATCAAAAAATAACTCTTACTTAAAAGAGGATAATGTTGAATTTTTGTTTAGGCTAATAGATACTTTTTATAGATAAGGATATGGTTTGAAATAATATCTAAAATAAAAGTATAAGTCAGAATGAAATAAAATACAACTTTAAACCTTACAACTATAATAATCGGGGGAGAAAGTATGGAAAAGAATAGTAGAGCTAAATTGTTAGGGGAAGAGAAGGTTTCGAAGGCTTTGTTTAAATTAGCAGTACCCGCAATTATTGGAATGATGATAAATGCGATATATAATGTTGTCGATACAGCTTTTGTTGGGATGTTAGATAATACTAGTGCAATTGGAGCGGTATCAGTTGCTTTTCCAATATTTATGTTAATTGGTGGAGTAGGACTTACCTTTGGAATGGGGGGCGGTTCATATATTTCAAGACTATTGGGTGAAAAAAATAAGAAAACAGCAGATAGAGTTGCATCTACAACTTTTTTTACTAGTTTAGCTGTGGGAATTTTGTTTACTATTTTAGGCTTGACATTTTTAGAGCCATTATTAAAAGCTTTTGGTTCTACAGATACTATATTAGTGTATGCTAAAAATTACACAAGTATATTGATTTTTGGTTCAACATTTACTGTAATGAATATGACTCAAAACAATATAATTAGAGCAGAAGGAAATCCTATGTATAGTATGATTGGAATGAGTTTAGGTGCAATCTTGAATATTGTACTAGATCCTTTATTCATGTTTGTGTTTGATATGGGAATAAGTGGAGCAGCGGTAGCTACTGTATTGGCTCAAGGCATATCATTTTTATTTTTAGTTTCTTATTTTTTAAGAGGAAAGAGTTATGTAAAAGTATCTATTAAATATATTACTATTACAAAAAATCTTTATGGTCAGATAATGAAAATAGGTATTCCGACATTTGCAAGACAGGCATTGTCAAGCTTATCTATAGGGCTTATAAATAGAGCGGCAGCACCATATGGAGATTCTGCAGTAGCTTCTATGGGAATAGTGCTTAGAATAGTTTCGTTAGGTATGTTTGTGATATTTGGTTATTCTCAAGGATTTCAGCCTTTAGCTGGATTCAACTATGGTGCTAAAAAATTCAAGAGATTACATGAAGCAGTAAGTATATCATTAAAGTTTACTACTATATTTTCAACTAGTATAGCAATAATATTTATAATTTTTGCAAAACCAATAATGACTATTTTTAGTAATGATCAAGAAGTTATTACAATAGGTGCTAGTGCATTAAGAGCTATTTGTATTCTATTTCCAAGCTTTGGATTTCAAAATGTTTATGGGATTCTACATGTAGCATTAGGAAAAGGAATAGGATCATTGATTCTATCAATGTCTAGGCAAGGAATATTTCTTATACCAGCTATTTTAATAATGCCTAAGATATTTAATTTGAATGGAGTAATTTATGCACAAACAGTTGCAGACTTCTTTACTATTATTGTCACTGCAATATTTGCAGTATCAATAAAAAAAGAACTAAATAAAGAAGAAGAATTTGTTTGTTCACAAAGCATAGTTGACGACTCACAATGCAAAGATATTTTGTCTTCATAAAATGGAATATCTTGATGTAATATTATAAAGAATATTGTATAATATAAAGTGTGCTTTTAATAGCACACTATTTTTTTAGGTGTAGTTGTAAAAAAATACTAATAATTATAAAAAATAGTGAATATATATTCAAAATGGGGTAAAATTTATATAGTTATAAGTTACACAGGGGAAGTTGTATTTTTAGGGGGGACCATTATGTCAGAAAGAAATAATGAATGTAAAAAAGATACTATTTTTACTGGTATGGGAAGTTTTCCGATACTATGGATAGGTCAATTAATCTCTAGATTTGGGAGCAGGATGACCTTATTCTCAGTTATGGTATGGTTAGTAAAAAAAGAGGGAATAGCATCACCTGTGGCTATATATACACTTTTTGCAACATTACCAGTAATTTTGTTAAGTCCTATAGCAGGAGCAATTACAGATAGGTATAATAAAAAGTATATTATGATAATCAGTGATATTATTGCAGTTTTGCCTACTATTATACTGTTATTTTTATTTGCTTCAAACAAAGTTGAATTAATACATATTTACATCATGGCAATAATAAATGGAACATGCTCTACATTTCAAGAACCTGCTTTTACTACTTCTATACCTACTTTGGTTTCTAAAGATAAATATCTTAAGGCCAACTCTATGCAATCAATTGCAAATAGCTTTGCTAATATTTTCGCACCTCTACTAGCGCCATTTCTTTTAATATTAATAGGAAAAACAGGAATATTTATTATAGATATTTTAACATTTCTAATTGCAGTATCTTTATTATTATTTATACATATGCCAGCAATAATATCCAATAAATCAAGAGAATCAAAAAGGAAAAAATCTAGTATTTTAAGTGAATCAGTAGACGGATTTAGATACATATATAAAAATAAAGTTCTTTTAATATTAATAAGCTCAATTCTTATAATAAACTTTTTTATGACTCTAGGAGGAATATTACTGATACCTATGATTATGGCAAAAACGTCAAACAATGAAATGATATTAGGGATTGTGGAAGGATTAGGTTCTGTAGGTGCGTTATTCAGTGGCTTTTTATTAATGGGATGGAAAGGTCCTAAAAATCCATGGTTTTCAATATTTTTTCCTGTTACATTACTTGGGTTTAGCTTTATATTGATGGCTGTTACAAAAGTTTCAGCAACATGGGCAATAGCTAACTTTGGAATATATTTTTGCGCAATTACTGCTAGTTCATTTAATAGAAAATTTTTACACACCAATGTACCTATGAATATGCAAGGAAGAGTTTTTGCAATAGGAGGCATGTTAAGTCGTGGAATTACTCCAGTTGCTATGTTGTTATCAGGTATTTTAGCAGATAAAGTTTTTGAACCTTTGATGGCTGAAAATTCTTCATTTTCAAATATTTTTGGAGGTTTAGTTGGAACTGAGTATGGATCAGGTATGGGATTATTATTTCTTATTAGTGGGATATTCTTGTCCTTAGTAGCTGTAAGCGCATACTATTATGGAATGGCTAATAATGTTGTTAAAAATGAAGATGTTGTGGCGGAAAATTAAATTATTTTAGTTCCATAGGAGATAGATTTCCTTTGGAATTTTTTTGTTATAAAATATTTTTTGTTTGAAAGAAAATAATAATTCATGACGTAGTAATTAATGTAGGGTCAGTGAACTTTTATAAAGTGAAATATTTTTAACTGAAAGAGGTGGAAATAATGGATATAGATATGTGTATTGAAGCTATAAGAAACAAAGATGCTTCAGCACTTGAACAGATAATGAATGAATATGGAAAGTTTGTATACGCTCTTGCATATAGGATTTTAAATGGATTAGCAAGCAAGGAGGATATTGAAGAATGTGTTAGTGATGTGTTTGTATCGGTATGGAATGATATAGATGATTTTAGTAAATCACGTGGTAGTTTTAAAACATGGATACTTATAAAAACCAAATACAAAGCTTTAGATTACAGAAGGAAGCTTTCAAAGGCTGAAAATAAGATTAGTATAGAAGAAAATCTTGTTTATTTAAATAAAAATATAGGAGAAAATTCAGTTGAGAAAAAGATTTTATTAAAAGAAGAAATGAATACTATTTTAACTAACTTAAATAAATTCAATAAATTAGATAGAGAAATATTCATTAGAAGATATTTTTATTATGAGGACATCAAAGATATTGCTAAGAAAAAAGGATTGACCAGGCAAGCGGTTGATAACAGATTATTTAGAATGCGAACTAAACTCAAAGGATTGGAGGTAGTTTAAATGAATAATAAAAAACTTCATGAGAAAGAGATGTTCAATATGATGGATGAATTAACAGATTATATTGATGAAAAATATTTAGATGTTTTTGATAAAGAAGATATTAATGAAGAAGAGATGTTAGATGATATACAACTAGAAAATATAAAGAAAAATGTTATTGAGAAACTTAATGTAAAGGAAGATAAAAAAGAAGAGACTAAATATATAAATAAAAGAAAGAAATCTAGGAGAAGAATGAAATTTTCAAAAATTGCAGCGGCTATATTGATAATTTTTGGGTTACTCTTTGTAGCTTATCCAAATGAAGTAATAGCAGTGCTTAAAAAGCCATTAAATTATATTCCAGGAATAAATACTGTGATGGACTCAGAGGAATCCTCTGAAAGGTATGTGTTGGAAAAACCTATATCGATAAACCAAGATGGAATGAAGATTGAGTTAATGTCTGTTATTGTACAAAATGACGATAATTATATATTTGTAAATGCTAGAGGGAATGATGAGAAAATTTTTAGTGAAGAGAATGGATATAAATCAATTAACATGTTAGTTAAGTTTAGAAATGGGCAAGTTTATAATTTAAAAAGCGGCTCTATGTTTTCAGGTGGCAATGATTGGAATGCTAGTTATAACAATTGGTCTGATGTTAATGAGAAAAATATTAAAAGTAGGTTCCTTTACAAAGAAGGAGATACTATTGAAGTAATTATAGGAACTGAAGATAAAGTAAATATACCAGTTACTTTAATTAAAGCTCCAAGTTTTGAAGATTATTCTGAGATTGGGCCTACAACTGAGGTAAATGATATTTCTGTAACAGCTATACCATCCTTTGATGATAATGACTTGACAATAAATTTAGCTTCACCAAAGATTCAGGGACAAATGATTGATCAGTATGCATTATCACCAGATTTCAGTTTTAATCAGGATAGATTTAAATATAAAGGAATATTAAATGAAAGAATTGCACTTTACGATGACTATGGAAATCTAGTAAAAGGAAAAGGAGTAGGCTCCTATACACCTCCATTATCAGAATTTCACTTTGATATAACAGAATCTGTTAGTAATAAATTCAAGTTAGTTATTCCTTATATAAAGATGAAATACAATATTGATAAAAAATTTAGAATTAAGCTACCAGAGGTAGGAGAATCATTGGAATATGAAGATTATATCTTAGACTTTAATGATTATAAACTAAAAATAAATAAAATAGAAAGAATAAATACTATACCAGGAGAAAGTGTGAAAATATATTTTGATACTGGGTATGATGAATATTTAGATGAGAGTATGTACTCAATAATGCTTGCACCAGGTATTAAAGCATTTGATGAACCAATCTATCAAAGTTGGAGTGGTAATTTTGGGGAAGATGATGATGAAAATATGGTAGGAGCATTAAAAGTTGTTGACATAAGTTTAAATAAAGAAGGTTTAAAAAAGTTTGATTTGTATATAGATTCAATAATTACTATCAAGAGAGGACCATGGAAGTTTGAGATAGAAAGATAGATGAGTTAAGTGATAAAAAATAAAACCGAAGAATTTTGAAAAGACATAGTACGGGCTATGTCTTTTATTTTTGTATCCAAATATCGTTAAGATATAGTGGCATGAATTTTGCTTTTATATTTGCTAAAGGGCATTGAGTCATTACTGACTATTTAATATTATTGAAAGGAGTTTTAAAATGAACAAAAGTAAAAATTCTAGTCCTATTGATCCAAAAATTTTCTTTCCGGCACTTATACTAATATTAGCAGTGGCAGTACCTACAATATTCTTTCCTCAGATTGGGGAGATGATAATTCATGATGCGTATGTTTTTGTTACTTCAAAATTTAGTTGGCTATACCTAGTGATTATACTAGTGTGTTTTCTAATTGTTATATGGCTTGCCTTTGGAAGATTTGGCAATGTGAAACTTGGGAACTCAGAAGATGAACCTGAATTTTCGTGGTTTAGTTATATTTCTATGATATTCTGTGGGGGAATTGGAATTAGTATTATGGCTTTATCTATTAAGGAACCGATTATTTTTCTAAAAGATCCTCCATTAGGAGTAGAACCTAATTCAGTAATGGCGGTAGAATGGGCACACGCTTACGGACCATTTCATTTTGGGCCTAGTGCATGGGCAATATTTGCTATTGCAACGATACCAATAGCTTATTCAGTTTATGTAAGAAAACATCCATTTTTACGTGTTAGCGTTGCATGTAAGGGAGTTTTAGGGGAAAGAATGGATGGATGGATAGGAAAAATTGTAGACATATTTGTTGTCATTGGAATTGTAGGGGGAGTTGGTACATCGTTGGGTTTAGGGGTACCACTTATTTCAGCACTCTTCAATAACTTATTTGGCTTTGAAGATACATTTTTGTTGAAAATAATGGTGCTCATTATTTGGACATTGTTATTTGGTGTTAGCGTATATAAAGGATTAACAAAAGGAATAAGGGTACTTAGTGATATAAATATTTTTTTAGGATTAGGTTTATTAATATTTATTCTTATTGTAGGTCCAACATTATTTATCATTTCATCAACAGTAAATAGTGCTGGATTACTATTTAGCAATTTTTTTAGAATGAGTTTATGGACTGATCCCGTAGCAAAAGGAGGTTTTACCGAATCGTGGACAGCTTTTTACTGGGCATGGTGGATTGCTTTTGCGCCTACAATGGGACTTTTTGTAGCACGGATTTCTAAAGGAAGAACTATTAAAGAAGTTATAATTGCGGAATGTGTTTATGGACCTTTAGGCTGTGTTGCATTTTATGCAATTATGGGTGGATATTCATTATATTTGGAAATAAATAATGTAATCCCCGTTTCCACAATATTAAATGAACAGGGCGGTCCAGCAGCAAATATCGCAGTTATGAGCAGTTTGCCATTACCTAAGTTGGTATTAATTCTATATACAATACTCTGTTTTATTTTTTTAGCAACGACTCTTGACTCATCTGCGTATACTATTGCATCTGTGTGTTCTTATAATATTAGTGGAAATGAACAACCCGCACGATGGCATAGAGTATTTTGGGCAATTGTTATTGCAATTTTTGCAGTGGCATTAATTGTGATTGGAGGATTAGAAGTTGTTATATCTTCAACGATATTAGCATCTGTTCCATTAATTCCTGTAATGATTATTTTAACAATATCTATAAAACAATGGCTCAATGAAGATTTTGGTAAGGAGCTAAATGGCGAAAAATTAGTGACTAATAATTATCCGAAGATAATAAAGGAAGATAAATTAATTAGAATAATCAGAAAATGAGTCCAAAAAGACTCGGATAAGTTAAATTCGAGTCTTTTTGGACTCATTAAATATAAATTAGTAATAAAAAAACTGTGTAACATGTGTTTTTACATAGTTGGCAGAATAAGTTATTGATTGGCATACTAATTGCTTTATAGAAAAGTGTACTAATTCAAGGAAAGAAGTTATAGTTAAAATTTTGACATAAGATTAAGGGATTTGAAATCGTTTAGTGTTATGAGAATTAAATTATTGAAAGGAGTATCTTTAATGAAACCATTAAAAGGATTAAAAGTATTAGACCTTACTACACTTAATGGCTATTCAACAATGACTTTAGCTGACTATGGTGCTGAGGTTATAAAAGTTGAAAGACCTAAGACAGGAGATCCTATTCGTTTTTGGGAACCATATAAGGAAGGAGTAAGTGTTTATCACACATTTTTAGACAGAGGTAAAAAGAGTATTACTTTAAACTTATTAAGTGATGAAGGTAAAGAAATTTTTAAGGACCTTATCAAGCATGTTGATGTTGTTGTAGAAAACTTTAGAGTCGGAAAGATGGACGAGCTAGGTTTAGGATATGAAGTTTTAGAAAAAATCAATCCTAAATTAATATATGCTGCATTAACTGGTTTTGGATCTAAAGGACCTCTTAAAAAATATCCTGCATTTGATATTATCGTGCAAGCTAAAACAGGGTTTATGGACTTTACAGGTTTTGCAGATGAAGCACCTACAGTTATTGGATTTCCAATTTCAGATCAATACTCATGTTTATATTTAGCAGCAGCTATTTCAACTGCTTACTTCCATGTATTAAGAACAGGCGAAGGACAAAAGGTTGAAACATCAATGTGGGAAGCATTATTCTCAGCGCAAGAAGATAAAATGTATTATCATGAAATTGCAGGAAAAACTCCAAAACGTACTGGTAATGCGCATCCAGAAATAAATCCATACGACATAATAGAATGTAAAGATGGATATGTTACTTTAGGCGTTTCTACAGATCCACAATGGGCTAATTTCGCTTTGGGATTTGGAAAACCTGAATGGGCTGAAGATCCAAAATATAAGGATATGGAACCACGAGGCTTGAATTATTTTGATGACTTAAGACCAAAAATAGTAGAGTTGTTCAAAGATTTGACAAAACAACAAATTGCTGATGTTTGTTCGGAGTATAAAGTACCAGCAGCAGCATGCAACACTGTTGTAGATGCAATGGAAGATGTACAAATCAAATCTAGAAATATGGTTGTTGAAGTTAATGACCAAAGGATAGGACCTATTAAGATGGTAGGTAAAACAGCTAAATTCCATCAAGATAATGAATTTGATGATGTTATAGAAAGTGCACCATTATTAGGTCAAAACAACGATGAAATGTTCAAAGATATTCTTGGATATACAGATGAAAAGATTAATGGATTAAGTGAGAATGGAGTAATTTAACCAATATATAAAGATTGATTTTGGGGGTAATTACAATTCATGAAATGAAGAAAGGAGAAAGAAATGAAAACTTTTAAGAAACCTTTTGAAGGAATAAAAGTATTAGATTTTACTCAAGCTTTAGCTGGTGTTTTCTGTGCTTATCAAATGAGTGATTTAGGCGCAACAGTATGGAAAGTTGAAAGATATAAATACGGGGATCAGTCAAGAGTATGGCCACCATTTGTAAATGATATAGCTCTTGGATATGCTTCTTTTAACAAAAACAAAAAAAGCATAAGTATAGATATGAGAAAAGAAGAAGGAAAGCAAATCATTCTTGATATGGTTAAAGAATGTGATGTTGTATTAGAAAACTTCAAAGTAGGTACATTAGAAAAATTAGGACTTGGCTATGAAGAGTTAATAAAAGTTAATCCTAATATTATTTATGGATCAGTATCAGGCTTCGGTATAGAAGGACCTCATGCTAAGTTACCGTGTTATGACAATATAGCAGCTGCCCGTGGTGGAATTTCCACTCGTAGTGGTAGGCCGGATGGCCCTCCAGTAAAACCAGGTTACTCAATTTGTGATAACTGGTCTGGATTGAATCTCTTCAATGCTGTTGCAATGGCGATGGTTGAAAAAGAAAGAACAGGAAAAGGATTACGTGTGGACGTAGCAATGTCTGATTGTGCATTCTATCTTAATGATTGGCCAATGCTAGAGTACTCAGTATTTGGAACAATTCCAATGCGTAATGGTAACCATGACGCAACTGTTGCACCATATGGTGAATTTGAGGCTGCTGATGGATATGTTGTTTTGGCAATAACTAACGATAAACATTGGGGTAAGTTCTGCGATATAATGGACTTAGAAAACATAAAAGATGATTCTAGATTTGCAGATAATGCTAGTAGATTAGAAAATCTTAAAGACTTAGTAGTTGAGATTGAAAAAGTTACAAGGACTATACCAAAGTTCGAAATAGAAAAAATGCTAGGTGAGAATGGAGTTCCTGCTGGAGCGGTAATGAATATTCCAGAAGTTATGGAAAGTGAGCAAGCTAAAGCAAGTGAAATGATTGTTTATGTAGATCAAGAAAAGGTTGGACGTATGCCAACAGTTGGTATCCCAATGAAATTTAGTAAAACTCCAGGAGATGTAAATGGTTCGGCTCCAATGTTAGGTGCTAACACAGCTGAAATATTAAAACAAGTAGGATATTCTGAAGATAATATCAATGAATTGGTAGAAAAGAATGTTGTTGAAGTTTATTCTGAATAATTCTTTTAAAGATAAACAGGATTGCTTTAGTATAGTAATTGAATTTAAATAAAAAAAAGTATAACCTCTAGCCAACTAAATTTTAAGATTAATCAAATCTTAAAGCTTAAATGGCAAAGAGGCTATACTTCATAAAGTATACTTATGTTAAAACAACCAAATAAATTATAGCATAGGGATACTTGAAAATCAAAGGAGTGTTTATAAAACATAAAGAATTTGGTATTGTAAATTTCACTAACAAAGGAGAGGTATTATATGTTTAAAAAAGTTAGAAAAATCGCTTTTATTCCTGCATTTTCTTTAATGGTATTAGCTCTAATTTATAACCTTATTGACCAAGATGGATTCTTAGCTATGGCAACTGCCGCTAATGATTGGCTTATGAAATATTTTGGATGGGGTTACGCACTTACAGCATTCCTTTCAGTTGTAACTGTAGTAGCTATATATTTTTCACCTTTAGGTAACGTAAGATTAGGTGGACCAAATGCAAAACCAATGATTAATAAAAGAAACTGGTTTGCTATTACATTATGTACAACTCTAGCAGCTGGATTATTATTCTGGGGTACTGCAGAACCAATGTATCACTTATCTGCACCTCCTGAATCTTTAGGAATTGCACCATTTTCAGCTGAAGCAGCTAAATTTGCTATGGAAACTATGTTCTTACACTGGACTTTTGTTCCATACGCACTTTATGCTATCCCTACTATTATGTTTGGTTTTGCATTTTATAATATGAAAAAACCATTTAGTGTTAGTTCTCAACTAGCTCCTATTACAGGAAAAATTGAAGGAGAAACATTTAGCCAAATAATTGATGCTATATGTCTGTTCTGTCTTGCTTTAGGATTTGCATCATCAATGGCAACAAGTATTATTAATATGGGTGGTGCGGTAAATTCAATCTTTGGACTTCCAAGTGGTCCATTAGTTTGGGGTGTTATTGCAGTTATTGGTATAACAGCATTTATAATATCATCTTCAACAGGATTAGACAAAGGTATCAGAATTCTATCAGATTTAAATATGAAAGTTTATTTCGTTATAATGTTGTTCTTATTTATTGTAGGACCTACAATTTACAATTTAAATATTGGTGTTGAAGGTTTTGGCGGATTTTTAAATGGACTATTTGATAAAATTTTATTTACAGGAGCAGCTGCAGGAGATCCATGGCCAACATGGTGGACAACATTCTATTGGGCTAACTGGATGAGTTGGGCACCAGTTTCTGCATTGTTCTTAGCTAGGATTGCTAGAGGATATACAATAAAAGATGTTATAAAAATGAACTTTTTCTACCCAGGAATATTTGGAGCAATTTGGATGACTATATTCTCTGGAACAGCTATAAACTTCCAAATGACTGGAAGAATTGATCTTGTAAGTATTTTGAATAATCAAGGACCAGAAGCTGTTGGGTATGCAATATTAAGAGAATTCCCTCTTGCTTCAATAATAATACCTTTCTTCTTATTTATAACAATGATTACATTTATAACTGCTGCTGACTCAACAACTAATGCTATAGCAGGTTGTTGTACAAAAGGTATAGATGAAAATAACCAAGAGGCTCCAATTTTTATGAAAGTTATATGGGGAGCTGGATTAGGTGCAATTGCTTATATCATGTTAAGTTTAGCAGGTATTACAGGAATAAAAACATTATCAAATGTAGGTGGATTTACGGCTACGATACTTACTTTAGCAGTAATAGCTTGCTTGTTTATAGTAATGGGTAATCTTAAGAAATATAATCAGTATGATCCAGATTATACACCAGACTCTTCTAAAGAGATAAAAAAGTCTGAAAAAGAGACTATTAAAGCATAATCTTATAAAAACAAGCTCAACAAAATTTTGTTGGGCTTATTTTTATAGAAAGAATCGAATTATTATAATTCAAATCAGATTGTAATTCATTTTATATGTTTAATGAGTAAATTAGTCTAAATTGAGTTAATTATGAAAACGAGTTAAATCAGACTCGGATTATTCATAGTATGAGTCTTTATTGACTCGAATTGCGAACAAAATAACGTTAGATAGGGCTATTACAATGGTTTAGACAAATTAAAAAAAGTGGCACGTAAATTGCTTTTATAGTCATGTGACAAGATATTTAAATCTATCAAAGTTTGTTTAAAGTCTGTTAAAACGAAACTATATGATTAAATCCACAGAGTTAGTAAAGAGAAACTTTTATGGATTAGTCATTATAAAAACATCTAAATATTTATTAAAAATGGAGGTAATATAATGAATTTTCAATTAACACCTGAACAGGAAATGATCAGAAAAGTTGCAAGACAATTTGCAGAAGAAGTTTGTGAGCCAATAGCAGAAGAAATTGATAGAACACATAAATTTCCAAGAGAAACTTTTGACAAATTAACAAAATGTGGTCTGACGGGAGTAGGGTTCCCTAAAGAATTTGGTGGTGCTGGTTTAGACAAACTTGCACAAACAATCGTAACAGAAGAACTTGCTAAGAAATGTGCTACTACTGCAGCAATGTATTCAATACATCAAGGTGCAGCATGGATAATACATTTGTATGGTACAAAGGAGCAAAAGGAAAAATACTTAAGACCTATGTTAGAAGAGGGAGTTGTAGGTGCTTTTGCTCTTACAGAACCTAATGCTGGATCTGATGCTTCTAACGTACAAACTGTAGCTGTAGAAGATGGAGACTCATATATCATAAATGGTACAAAATGCTTTATAACTGGTGGAAGTCAAGCTGGTATTTATACTGTAATGGCAATGACAGCGCCTGAAAAGAAGACAAAAGGAATGACTACATTTATTGTAGAGAGAGATACTCCAGGATTTAAGATTGGTAAAATCGAAGATAAGATGGGTATTTGTGGGTCAGATACTGCAGAGTTAATTTTCGAAAATGTTAGAGTACCAAAGGAAAATATGCTAGGTAAAATCAATCAAGGGTTTAAATATGCATTATCATCTATTGATGCTGCACGTATAACAGTAGCAGCAGCTCAAGCGTTAGGTATTGCGGAAGGCGCTTTTGAGCATGCAGTTCAGTACGCAAAAGAAAGAGTTCAATTTGGAAGACCAATAGCAAAACAACAAGGAATTCAATGGTATCTAGCGGATATGAAAACAAGAATTGAAGCGTCAAGAGTTTTAACATATCAAGCTGCTTGGCTATTTGATCAAGGAAAGAATGTTTCAACTGAAGGAGCTATGGCGAAATTATTTGCTTCAGAAAATGCAAGATACGTTACAAACTTAGCATTACAAATACATGGTGGCTATGGATTTATGAAAGATTATCCTTTAGAAAGAATGTATAGAGATGCTAAAATAACTGAAATTTACGAAGGTACAAATGAAGTGCAAAAACTTGTTATTGCAAGAAGTGTACTCTCATAATCAAAGCTATATAAGTCTGAATATGTAATTTCTTAAAAAATGGAGGTAAAAATAATGAAAATAGTGGTTTGCGTTAAGCAAGTACCTGATACTAACGAAGTAAGAATAAATAAAGAAACTGGAACACTTATTAGAGCAGGTGTAC
>NZ_BAABMF010000023.1:0-66974 GCF_050402865.1 Clostridium sediminicola | reverse complement strand
TTACAATAATTATAGATATCAATGGAACCTAAACAAGATGACTCCTGTACAATACAGAAATCATCTCTTAGCATCTTAACACCCTTTTTAAATTGTCCTTGACATAGGTACCATTTTAAATTGAGCATACCTTAATTATATACTCTTTTGATATTGTTATGTGATTTAACCATTATATGTGATGAAAAAATCTAGATGATTGGGAACAAACACTTGAATATAATAATATGAAGTTGGTTGCGGAGATGACCAAGGTATAAAGGCAAAACCTGAGAAAGACCATGGAATGCGTTTTATGAATGGCTTGAATTTAAGTCCAAGCAAGATTTTAATGGTTGGAGATAGTTCATATGATAAAATTTTTGCTAATAAATTAGAATTTGATTTCTATAAAATAACTGTTACTGAAGATATTTGTGATTTGTATTATAAACTGAAAAGATAATAACTATAATCCACCCAATTATAAAAATTTAAATGGCTAAATATTTATTCAATATTATAGTACAATTTAAATATGTGTTAAAATAAAAGGGAAATCAAACATTTATCCTAAAAATGTTGTATAATATATTATAATAGATATATTTAAACATTATTCATTGAAGAATGATGTTGAAATATAGAAGGATATAAAAATGCCTTATATTTTTTAAGGAATTTTAACGTCTATAATCAAGGGGGAATAAAAATGTTTGGATTCATAAACAAAAAATTAGCAAATAAGTTAAGTTTATTAATTATTGTTGCTATGATTTTAATATTTTTAATAATTGGTACTATTACATTTAGCTCTATGAGTGGCGAATTGAAAAAGGATATTAATAATAGTATTTCTCAATCCTCAAAATTAGTAGAAAAAGATATCTCCAATGTATTCAAAGGTGTTAAGATTATCACCGAACAAACGGTAACAAACAAAGAGATATTACATTATTTAAAAGAAGTTGAGAGTAGGGATGATATTGCAAGTCATGAGTTCTTTGGAGAAGTAGTGGAAACCCTAGAGGATATAAAAAACTCTGAAGAAATAATTGCTGGCGTATGGATAGCAAATTACGAAACTAACTTTTTCATAGATCACTCAACATTTATATCAGGTCCAGAATGGGATGCAAAGAAAAGACCATGGTATTCTTTAGCTAATTCAACAGATGAGGTTGCTTTTACTGAACCTTATATAGATGTTGCATCTGGAAAAACTATGGTTTCAAGTGTACAAACTATAAAAGATAATAACAAATCAATTGGAGTAGTGGCTATAGATATAGGTATGGATACTATACCGGATATAATGAGCGAACATACAATAGGAGAAAAAGGTAAGAATATCTTAGTATCATCAAGTGGTACATATATATATACAGATGATGAATCTAAGATAAATAAAGAAAAAGCTACTGATGACCCAATTCTAAAGGAGTATGTCCAAGCGGCACTTAATGGTAAAAGAGATGTAGATATAATTGAATATAATGGTGAAACATATTTTGTTGCCTATGAACCAATAGATATAAATGGATGGGCTATACTTTCCCTAGCTAATGTTGAAGAAATGATGGCTGCATTGAATAAAATAATTTATATTGTATTAGCTACAGCTTTATTTGGTTGTATATTATTGGTAGTATTAATTTATTTTATAATATCAAAAATTATGAAACCTATACAACAAACAACTGAACAATTGAACATTTTAGCAACTGGTGATTTTTCAATAGATATTTGTGATAATGAACTAAAAAGAAAAGATGAAATTGGAGATTTAAGAAGAGCGCTTTCAACTATAATAAATAATCTAAGTACGTTGGTTTTGAATATAAATTCAGTAGCAGGGCAAGTAGCATCCGGTGCAAGACAGGTATCTGATTCAAGTACTTCGCTATCACAGAGTACAACTGAACAGGCAAGCTCTATTGAAGAATTAACAGCTTCTATTGAAGAGATTAATTCACAAACGACTCAAAATGCTAAAAATGCACAAACGGCTAAAGAGATAGCAGAGAAAGCTTTGGAAAATGCACAAAGTGGATATAGCAAAATGCAGGAAATGCAAAAGGCGATGGATGATATAAATAATTCATCAAATGATATTTCAAAAATAATAAAAGTAATTGATGAAATAGCTTTCCAAACTAATATATTAGCTCTGAATGCAGCAGTTGAAGCAGCTAGAGCAGGAGAGTATGGTAAGGGATTTGCAGTAGTAGCTGAAGAAGTTAGAAATCTTGCATCAAGATCAGCAAATGCGGCTAAAGAAACAACCGCATTAATTGAAAATTCTAAGGAAAAAGTAGATGATGGAACAAGCTTAGCTAATAACACATCAGCGGCATTAAGTGAAATTGTAGATGGAATTGAAAAAGCAGCTGTTATAGTTGGAGATATTGCAGTGGCTTCTAATGAACAAGCGATAGGTGTTGAACAAATAAATGCTGGAATTCTCCAAATTAGTGATGTGGTACAAGTTAATTCTGCTACTTCAGAAGAATCGGCTGCTGCAAGTGAAGAATTATCAAGTCAAGCTGATTTACTAAAAAATCAAGTTAGTAAATTTAAAGTAAAAAATAGTAAAATTTCTAATCAAGTAGAATTAGAAACTATGAATCCAGAAGTTTTAAAAATGCTTGATAATTTAAAGAAAGAAGAAGATAAAGATAGGAAGATTAAAGTAAAAGATGTTGATAAAAAAACTTTAACTGAAAAGATTATAGATTTAAGTGATAATGATTTTGGTAAATATTAAATAAAAAAAGTAGCATTTGCTACTTTTTTATTTTGACTTAGTAATAAGTAGGATTGCAAATTACAAATACTTTCTAATTCACACTGTTTTATATAAGGTTGTATGTTTTTTTTACGTTAAAATTTTATTGTTTCGTTATTAGGTTTTGCTGTAATTAATGATATTCCAACAAAAGATAATGTTCCTACAAGAACAGCTATAATATTAGATGGTAAGCCAAATATACCACTAACTTTACCAGCTAGGAAGAAATCAGAAAACAGTCCCACTAAAACTGTTATTATGATGGAATAAAATGCTCCTTTAGTAGTAGCATTTTTCCAATAAAGACCTATTATTAAAGGCATAAATACTGCAGTTGAATAAAATAAACCCCCTAAGTAAGCTATATCTATTAAGTTATCTGATAAAAAAGATATTACAACACCACCGATTGATATAAGAATAGTGATAATTCTTGTCATTTTTATTTTATGTGCTTGTTCTAAATTGGCATTTTTCTTTTCTATATAGGGCATGTATATGTCATTAACAAATAGTGTAGATGCAGCTAGAATCATAGAATCAGCAGTTGACATGGAAGCTGCAAATATACCACCTAAGGCAAGTCCAGCTATCCCAACAGGTAGATAATTTTTAACAAATAAAGCATATCCTAAATTAGGATTATTAAGATTAGGCATTAATACTACAATACAAATTCCGATTATTGCAACAGCTAGTCCATAAAAAAAATACATAATTCCAGTGAAAATAAAAGAGAATCTTGCAGTACTTACATCTTTTGAAGCAAATATTCGTTGGATATAGTGTTGGCTTGTAGCGTAAGAAAATAAACTGAAGAGCATCCAAGACACCACAGTCAAAAATGAAACTTGGTCAAATTTTAACAGATTTTCTGGTAATGATAACATGATATTTTGAAAGCCACCTGAGGAAATTATAGCTATAGGAACAGAAATTAGAATAGAGCATATCAAAAAAATAAATTGAACAACATCTGTATTTACAACAGCTATAAATCCACCACTAATTGTGTATAAAACTACAAAGGTGAAAGTTAAAAATAATCCAATGTTGATAGGCACTCCTATTATACCGTTTAATGCAACTGCACCTATTGTGAACTGTGCAGCAATTTGTGCTACAGTAGCTAATATATGCAAAAAAGAACATAGATACTTAGTTTTTTTATCGTATCTTTGTTCAAAAAAATCTGTAATGGTTACCATTTTGGGTGATTTTATTTTTTTAACGAAAAAAATTCCTAGCAAAAGGAATGCTGGAATGGCACACCAATCCCACCATACTCCTGAAATTCCAACAGTATAGCAAAAAGCCATAGCGCCCAAAAAACTACTTCCACCAAATTCTGTTGCAGCCATACTAAAACCAGCTTTTATCTTACCGATACTTCTACCGCCAAGTGTGAAATCATCTATAGATTTTATAGATTTAGATGACTTATATCCAATATAACCTGTAATTAGAAATACTGATAATACTCCAATGATATTTAATAATTCCATTATGACCTCCTATTAATATAGTTCATATTTTAGACTATTAGTAGTATTAATTTTATATCAAATTTAAATATTTTAAAAGTACCTATCGTTTTATTAATATGCACACATACAACCTACTAAATATAAGTATTTAGCAGGTTGTATATTATTTATTTTTATAGAATTTTATTAAGCTGATATTTCAGATTCCAGATGTTTTTTAGCTCTAACGGTTGCAGTTCTTTTAAACAATATATAACCTACTGTTAAGCCTATTATAGCTACGACAAAAGAAAGAGTAAAAATGTATTTATAGCCTGCACTTCCATAAGTGTCTAGCCAGTTACCAGCAATATTGTAGTAGAATGCATCAGGTACATAACCAATAAGAGAAATTGCACCGACTGCTGCTCCTGTATACTTTAGTGGAATGCTAGTTTCAGAAATCGTTGCATAGCCGATACCTGTTAAGCCGAATAATGCAAAAGCTAGTACTAGCATTAGAATTACTGCAACCATCGAGTATGATGAATTAACTGGAAGAACCTTAAAGCCACCTACGCAAGCAACTGTTAGAATAAATCCTACTATAATCATTTTAGAAGGAGAACCAAATTTGTCAGCTAATGAACCGAAAATTGGACCACCAAGCATTTTTGTACCAGTTTGTCTTAGTACTGAAACTGTACCAACTGCAGCAGCAGAAAGCATGAACTCAGTTTCAAGATATGGGCTAATATATGAAAGTGAAGAAAATACTGTGTAGTAACAGAATATAATAATACCAATTAACCAAACTTCAGGCATTTTTAAAACTTTAATGAAGTCTTCAAATGTATATTTTTCATCTTGATTATCTTTAAATTTTATATTTCTTAAAGTATAATATGTTATGAATCCTATAAGAATTGTTAAGATTGATTGGAAAATAAGAACAAATCTTAGACCAAGTTCTTTAACTGCAACCATATTGAAGATTGCAAGAGCGATAAAAGAAATAATCATACCAGAAATACCTTCAATACCATTACCTATACCGAAGATTTTACCTTGCATATCATCATCACCAAGTGAACGAATAACTTTAACTTGTGCTGCCCAGAATGTAAGAATTGTTGTTACACCCCAAGCAATAAAAGTAAATTGTACACCTGCATAGCTTGGATATGTTGATAGGTAAAGACCTAATGCACCGGAAGCAACATATGAGAATAACATAAGTTTTCTTGCATCAAATTTATCTGCTAGCCAACCCCCTGGAAAGTACATTATTAGAGCAATTTTTCCGTATAAACCAATTACATTACCATATTGTTCATGTGTAAGATTAAGTGCTAATCTCATTGGGTCGTAAAATACTGACTTCATATATGGTAGACCATACATAGCATAAGTACCAAATGATAATAGTGTGACAATCATTAACCAATTATACTTTTCGAAAAAACTCACTTTTTTATCCATAAATAATCCTCCTAAAATAAATTAAAGTTTATCAAATGCTTCATTCATATCTGAAATTAAATCTTTTGAGTGTTCAAGACCAACTGCGATTCTAATCATATTGTCATTTTCAACTTGAATTAGAGTGTGAGCTTCGCCTAAACTAGTAGCAATTGTAAGTAGATTCATATTGTTACATAGTTTATAGTCAGCTTCTCTTACTGACATTCCATTGATTCCATCTTTTAACCAGAATGAAACAATACCACCACCTAGGCCATTCATTTGTTTTTGGCATAAGTCATATGATGGATCAGACTTAAGAGCTGGATAAATTACCTTTTCAACATGTTCATGTGCTTCAAGGAATTCTGCAATAGCAAGAGCGTTTTCACAATGCTTTTCCATTCTCATTGTAAGTGTTGTCATACCTCTCATAATCAACCATGCATTGAAAGGAGAAAGTGCTGCACCAGTATAACAAGGCATACCAGGATATTTAATTTTGTCGATAAGATCTTTTCGGCCTACAACTGCTCCCCCAAGGGTATCCCCATGACCGTTAATATATTTTGTTAAGCTATGTAAAACTAAATCTGCTCCATGTTTTAATGAATATTGGATAGGTGGTGGTGCAAAGGTACTATCAACTATGAAAATACATTCATTATCATGGGCAAGTTCCGCAACTTCTTGTATATCAACAACACCAAGTTTTGGATTTTCGGGTGTTTCAATGAAGATTATACTTGTGTTCTCTTTAATATTTTGTTTCACATCTTCTATGTCTTTGAAATTAGCAAAATTTACCTCTGAATCCATTTTGTTAACTAACTCTCTAAAGAAAATATCACTATGGAAAAATAAGCCTTCTGAGCATAGAATGTGTTCTCCTTTTCCAAGTAGCGTTAAGACTGTTGAACAAACAGCACCCATACCTGACCCAGCAGTAGCTGCTGCTTCGCCACCTTCAAGAGCGGCAAGTTTTTTTTCTAATTGAATAGTAGATGGGTTTCCTTCTCTTGTATAAAGATATCCCAACTCATCCCAAGCTTGATCCATTTGCTCAACAGTATCAAATCCAAATGTTGCGGTTTGATAAATAGGTGATGCTAATGAATGAGTTACTGGATCAAAACTGTGTCCAGCATGGATTAGTTTTGTTTCTAAACTTGATTCACTTAAATTGTGTTTAGACATTGCATTTTCCTCCTTTGATTTATAAATATTGCATTGGTTTGTCCTTACGAAAATGGTATACTGTACTCTTAGGGGAGTGTCAATAAAAAATTACTAATTTATATTAATAATCCCTAAGGAGGTTATATTTATGAAGTTATATTCTATTGGTGAAGTTTCGAAAATTAATAATATCACTATAAAGGCTTTAAGATACTATGATAAAATAGGTTTGCTTAAGCCTGCATATATTGATGAAACAAACGGCTACAGATATTATAACTATAGTCAATTTATCATCATAGATAAGATTAAAAAATTCAAATATTGGGATATTCCCTTAAATGAACTTAAAGATATAATCTACAATGAGGATGACACGAAACTAAAAGATTTTTTTAGTAAGCAAAGGGAATATCTTAATTCTGAAACAAAGAGGATAGACAAGTTAAAGAAAAATTTGGACATGTTAGAAGAACATTTTTTTTATTTCAATATAGTTAAAATGAATAAAAATGTTTATGTAAGACAAATAAAAGAACGACATTATATTTCATCATGTTGTAATAATGTTGATAATATTTTTGATATAGATATAGAGCTTAGAAAAATAGTCAGTTCGCCACAATTTGCTAATATATCAGTGTTAAATCCTTATGGATATATTTTAGATTATGAAGATTTTATTAAAGAAAAGCTTACTTTTTTACAATCTGTAGTTACTATAGGGGAATTTCCAAGCTTTCAAACTGAGTATTTATATACGGCACCACAAGGAATTTATGTTTGTTTTAGTTCAAATATTTTGTCTAAGGAAAATAGTATTAAACCTTTAATTGATTATCTAAAACAAAATAACTTAAGTCCAAAATTAATTGTAGCTGAAGAATTTATTCCTAATGGTACATATAAATTTGAAGACTGCCCTTATGAAATACAAGTTTTAATTTAGAATAATGCATAAAATGAGAGAAGAGATAATAATAAGCATCTCTTCTTTTTTATCTAGTAATTTCATTTATATCTTTCCTATTTTTCTTTCTAATAACATTAGTCTTTGGATTGCCAACAGCTATAACAAGGCATACACGTTCATTCTTTGGAATATCTAAATGCTTCTTGATTTTCTTTTCATTAAACCAGCCGATCATGCAGGTACCTAGACCTTCTTCTGTAGCTTGAAGGCAGAAATGTTCAGCTGCAATACCGATATCAATTAAATAATAAGGTAGCCCTGTTATCATTTGACCAACCTTTGTATTTAGATTACCCTTTGTAGCAGTAACTACTACAAGAACAGGAGCTGTTAGTGTAAATTTATTAAATGAAACTGCTTCGCTGAAGGTTGTTTTAGCTATTTTATCTTTTAATTCAGGATTATCTACCACAATAAATGTCCATGGCTGAGAATTGCATGCAGATGGAGCTAATCTTGTAGCATCAATACATCTATCTAGTTTATTTTTTTCAACAGGAGATTGATTAAAAGTACGAGTACTTTGACGAGTTTTTGCCAAGTCTAGAAAATTCATAAATTCACCTCAATAGTACAGATTTATTAATTTATATTATACAATGTTTATGATGCAAAAAGTGATTTAGTTTAACTTGAATTTATATATATAAAAATGAACCTTTTGAAGGATATAATACTCTTATATATATAATTAACTTATTTTTTGTAAAATTAAAAGATTTTATAAAGTGAAAGATGTCAATAACTATGGTTGTGAACTGTGCATTATGCACTGAATAAAGGGGTGATAATTTGGATATAGAATCGTTAGTGAAAAAAGCAAAAAAAGGAGATAAAGATGCTTTGCTCAAGCTTATTATGGATAAAAAGCAAGATTATTATAAAATTGCTTATGTATATATGAAAAATAGTGAAGATGCTATGGATGCAATGGAAGATATGATTGTAGTTTTATATCAAAATATCCATAAATTAAAAAAGGAAAATGCTTTTTATAGTTGGAGTAAGAAAATTTTAGTTAATTGTTGTAAAAATCTTTTAAGAAAAAATAAAAAAGTAGTTTTATTAGAAAATGCAAAGGAAGAAGCTTATGAAGAAGATTTTCATAATAAAGAAACAGGAATTATATTGGAAGAGCATTTGTCAAAACTCAATGAAAAGCATAGAGAAGTAATCAAACTCCGTTATTACTTGGATATGGATTATAAATCAATATCAGAGGTTTTAAAATTACCAATGGGAACTGTGAAATCTCGTATATCCAATGGACTTAAGAAGTTAAAAGTAAGTTTAGGAGGTGAAAATATATGAGAGAAATAGAAGAAATGTTAAGAAATAATAAAGATAAAATTGAAAGATTAGAGCTACCAGATGATTTAGAAAATAGATTAAGAGGAGCTTTAGAAAAACAGCCACAGAAAAGCAAAAACAATAATAAGTGGATAGTTAAGGTTGCATCTATATTAATATTAATAACATTAATAGGTTATAATTTTGACACGTTAGCCTACTTTAGTAAGAAAATTATTGGATTTGACTCAGTAATGAACGGTACATTAAAAGAGTTAAATGAAAGAGGAAAAGGACAAATTATTGGAAAGAGCTTTACATTTGAAAATGGAATAATTGTCACTTTAGATGCAGTTATGGTTGATGATAATCAATTGATATTGTTTTATACTGAAAAATTTCAAGAAGGCAATGTAAATGAAACGGGAATAGTATCAATAATGTCAATAGAAGGATCTAGAGGAATCCTTCATCAGCATGGAGGTCAGGGTATTATAAATGATGAAAAAACTGAAATAAAATGGATAACAAGTTTTGATGCACCTAAATTCTTTGATAAAGAATTCAAGTGGGAGTTTGCTATTATTGAAGATGGAAAAACAAAGAGAGGGGAAATTCCCTTTACTTTAGATAGAAGTAAAGCTATGGGTCATACTTTGAAAAGCAGGCTTAATAAAAGTGTGAAGTTAAATGATAGGAAAATAAAATTTAAATCAATTCAGGCATCAGAAACTTCTACAGTTATTAAAGGAACCATCCAAAATGTTTTTGAATTAGCTTTAGATTATTTTACTGAAGAACGAATTAGACCAGAAGATTTAGATATAGAGCTAATTGCTAACGGCAAAGAATTGCAATGGCAAGGGAAAGGCATGGGTACAAATTTAGATGGTATTAAATTTGATTATGAATTTGAACCATTGCCAGAGAATTTAAAGGATCTCAAAATAAAGGTTAAGGGGTTAACTGCAGATTATGATGCAGATGAAAGAGTTAATATTGTTAAGGGAGATAATAATAAAACTATAAATATTCAGGATCAAAGTATCCAAATAAATAAGGTATATGAAGAAAAGGATGAAACTTTTGTAACTATTACAACAGAGGAACATGTGGTGATATCAAGAATTTTTCTTATGATAGATGGCAGTAAGGTAGAGCTTCAAAACACTAATACTGATAATAAGGAAAAGAATGAAGATGGAACTGTAACTCATACTAGAACATTAAGATTTATTGGTACTGGAGAAAAATTAGAATTAAAAATAGAAAGAATAAAATATAAAAAAACAATAGATGAAGTTATTAAAATACCAATAAAATAGTAGTGAGAGTTGAAAAATTGAACCTAAAATAAAAAATAAAATCCAACAGGGACTTTATTTTTTATTTAGGTTTTTAAATTATTTTAATCTATCATCTACTACAGGAACAAGAAAAGCACATACATACATCTCTCCTTCGCTTCTAAGCGAATGCATTGTTCCAGCAGGAGCAATAAATGACTTTCCTACATTTAATTCTACTTCCCCATCTTCTAAAACCCCAAAGCCTGAGCCTTTTATACAATAAAATATTTCATCATGTTCTGCATGTTTATGCAGAGGAACTTTTATATCACAAGGGATATGATATACCTTCTTCTCAATAGATTCTTTTATAACGTTTAAATCCATATTTTCACTCCTTATCCGTTTATTATTATTTTTTCTGCTCATACTTCTAAATTCTCTTGGATTTAACTTTGTATATTTTTTAAAAAACTTTGTCATATTATATGCTTCTGTAAAACCTAATTCATTGGCAATTTCCTTGATACTTTTTTGCTCAAAACATAGTTTAAGTTTTATTTTTAGAATAAGTTGTTGAATGATATATTGCTTTGCGGATATATCAATAGCTTTTCTTGTCATTAAATTAATGGTTTTTTTAGAAATATGCATCATATTAGCATAACCTTCTACAGTTTTCTCTTTATGAATATGCTTTTCCACTAATTCAGTGAATTGTATAAAAAGTTCATTCTTTTTCTGTTTTGAAATATCTTCTGTTAAGCTATTGTTGAGTACTAATAGTGCCAGTGTTCTGAAAGCTGAAGAAATCACCTTATAATTCATAACGGCATCAGTATTTGTGTACATATCATATAGTACATCTAAAAGTTTTGTTAATGTCGAGGCATATAAATCTATAAATTTCACATGTGGATTTAAATAACTTTGTTTAAACAAATCCTTGACTTCAGAGGTATGACTACTTAAAAATTCACATAGAAAACCCTCTGTGAACATGATTAAATATCCTTCTAAATTATCAAACTCACTATATCCATGTACACGATTATTTGAGATAACTAAGAGTTCACCTGATTGAATGGTATATTCGAAAAAATCAATTTCATGAATGCATTTACCTTTAGTAATAAAAATCAGATTGTAAAAATCAGTACGAAACTGTTTTCTAATGAAAGAAGTATTGGCAGTTTGAAAAAAACTTTTCAATGATATAATTTCAAAACCTTTATCTTCTTTCTTATTATTTTTAAACTTAATTTGTGCTACCTTCTTCATATTGTCTCCTTATATTGTACCAATTACATTATAAAAGTTGACTAGAACATTTTCATTATATAATTTTTCCCTCGATTTTGTAATGTTATTCTTAGACCAAAAACAGTAATAACGAAACCTTTTGATAGAATTGTTGGATATATTAACATATATCTTGGGATTGGATACTTTAGTGTTTATCTATATACAAGACTTTATTAGTATTTGATTTATTCTAAAAGCGGTTTAGCTGAAAAAGTTGTGTATTTGAGACAGATAATGAGTTTGGAAGTTATCAATGAATTATTTCATAAAGACAGGTAAAATGCTATAATCATAATAATTATATATGTATTTAAACTTTGGAAGGAGTTACAATTTATGTTTACAATAAGTGACTTAGTTAAACAGTTTAATATATCACGATGTAATGTTCCTAAAAAGAAATAGTAATAACTTAGGCACAGCAGAAAAAAATAACAATAAGGAATTAGGGTGTGACATATGTTTAAGGAATTAATATCTAAATTAAATACCAATGGTGCAAATTTCATTAAGGTCGTTGATATTTCCATGCTTTCCGAGAAGGAAAATCAGGGATATAGTGTTGCGCTTCTTATAGGGATAGCTCTTAGTCAGAGTTATATTTTTCGTTTATCTAAAGAAAATGTAATAGACAAATCCGAGTTTACTAGAAAAGAAAATGCTGCTGATAAACTTGCAGAATGGGCGGCTGATTTTATTATTGCAAAAGGATATAAAGCCTTTGCTCAATCGGAAAGAAATCTTGCATTGAATGGATTTTATGATAAAAATTCGAAAAGCACTCCACTTCCACACAAAAAAATTGCTATATTAAGTGGATTAGGTTGGATTGGAAAAAATAACTTGTTAGTTACCGAGGAATACGGAAGTGCATTTTGCATGTGTAGCATGTTGACAAATGCACCATTTCTTACTGAAAATAGGGCGATAGTAGTGCCTAAATGCGGGGAATGTACTGTTTGTAAGGATATTTGCCCTACAGGTGCTATACATGATTCTATTTGGGAAAGGGATATGAATAGAGATTTAATAGTAGATGTGTATCACTGTGAAACTTGCTTAAAATGCTTAGCTAACTGTCCATGGACACAGAAATACATGAAAAGAGAGGAGAGTTTATTATGGAACACAAAAGTGTAAAATCAGAGCGTGGGACAACCTATTATTGGATAAATAGAAATGTGGATAAAAATGCAAGATGCATTGTTTTTACACATGGTTTAACCGCAAATCATATGATGTTTGAAAAACAAGTTGAATATTTTTCAAAGAAATATTCAGTTATTACATGGGATGTGCCTTTACACGGAGAATCTCGCCCATATACTGACTTTTCTTATGAAAATACCGCAATAGAATTAAAAGCTATACTCTATGCTGAGAAAATTAAGCATGTTGAACTAATGGCAAAAAGCTTTACTGATAAAATGTTGCGAAATAGTATGGCAAAATCAGTTTCAAAAATCAAATATGCTTATGATATAATGCTTAAAATGCTGGAACCTTTGAGTAAAAATGATATTGTTGAACAAATGGTATAGCTTATGGTAGAGTTTTTGATAGAAAAGAATCAGTGCATTTTGATTTTCCTTTCTGATTTTGCTAGGTGAATACGATAAAACAGGGAAAGTGAAGCAATACTGTGAAGCATGGTCAAAAAAAGAGGGTTATCCGCTGCATATTATTAAAGGTGCGGCACATTTTTCTAATGCAGATAACTATGAGGATGTTAACAAAGAAATAAGGGATTTTATTAAAAAACATTTTATCTAGACAAATGAAAGCAAGGTAGGATAGGAAATAACAGTTATATTTTAGTAAAATTAATGCGTGGAGGTGAGAAAAATGGATTTTATTCAAAGCTTGCAAAGGGCAATAGACTATATGGAAGAACATATATGTGAACCTATTAATTATGAAGATGTTGCAAAGTCTCTTTATATGTCAAGTTACCATTTTCATAGGACATTTAGTTTGGTGACTGGGATTACTGCCAATGAGTATATAAGAAATAGACGATTATCTATGGCCGGGCAAGAACTTTCTATATCTGATAGAAAAGTAATTGATATTGCTTTAAAATATGGTTATAATTCTCCAGAGAGTTTTACAAAAGCATTTACTAGATTCCATGGCATTACACCAAATGTGGCAAGGCGCGCAGGTATGAAATTAAAATCTTTTAATCGCCTTATCATTAAAATAAAATTGGAAGGTGGTACTGTTATGGACTATAGAATTGAGAGAAGAGAAACATTTAAACTATTGACTAAAATTAGAAAGTTTAGAAATGAATCAATTACAGAAGAAGGAAATACTGAAATACCAGATTTTTGGAAGGAATGTGGTAATAATGGCACATTTGATGTTCTGAAACAGAATGCTAGTATTTATGATGTTTACGGAGCTTGTGCACCAATATCAAAAGAAAGTACGCATTTTGACTATGGTATTGGTATGGAATTTAATGGTGATACTGTACCAGAGGAATATACTTTATGGGAAGTAAAACCCACATTATGGGCTGTATTTAAATGTATTGGCGAAACAGGGGATTGTATAGGGGAGACATGGGAGAAAATTTTTTCGGAGTTTCTTCCGGGTTCAGATTATAGTATGATAGATGATACTGATTTTGAATTGTACTCAGAAGCTTTAGATTGCTTTTGTGAAATATGGATTCCTGTTGAGAAATCATATCAAGTTTAACTATATAAGTCTCACTGGTATAAAATTACCAGTGAGAAGTAATTGTAAAAGGATAAACCTTTTCGCTATGAGATCCGCACCTAGTAAATAAATTGTAAAAATCAACAAATATTTAATTGGGTACGGTTCATTTAGCGGTTGAAATCAAACTAAAGAAGATTGATTTCCATATAGTATGATAATGATTTTTAGTATCTAACAATTACATTTATTCGCAATATATATCTAAATAAATATCATCCTTGTTTGTTATATCAATATATATATCTTTTTCTAATACTTTAGTCTCGCCTTTTTTAAATCCATCGTGAACAGATAATCCAACTTCTTTTAACAAGTCGTTATCGGCTTTTTTATAAATTCCCAAGATAAAATAGCATGTATTTTCATAATCTTTATCATTATTAGTTATTTCACATTTAACAGATAATTTACCATTTTCAGTAAAATAATCTAATCTTTTAAGTTCAAAATTTCTTTTTTCTAAGGTATCACCTAAAACTTGTTTTTCATATATTATCTTACTGTCAGGTTGTAGAGTAACATTATCAACTATAGGTATCTTCGTACTCTCTGATGTATTTGTATCCTTTTCTGGTGAAAAATAAAAAAGTTTACCATATGCAAGAATATAAGCTTCAATTTTATCTGAATTAACGTGAATTCCTTTAGTTTTTACTAATATGTTACCATCTTTAAGTATATACCCTATTTCATGGTAATTATTTAATCCTGCATAAGCATAAGCATACGTCTCGTAATCTATTAAATTATTTATTTTTGCTACAGTTGAAGAGTCAATATATGAATGATTTGAGCCTGTGTATGTTCTATAGGAACCAGCTGGTATTTTTATTCCACTTTCTGAATTATCTTTATATGGGTTATTGTTAGATTTTTCACTAGTAGTATTTGTCAATTTTCCATCCCAAGCTCCATCATCACCTACATTATATCCATCGGGAGTAATACAATTAGCCATCATATCACCATTATTGCTTAAATAATATGATTTCCCATTTAAATCTAACCATGTGTTTGATAACATAGATCCATCTGTGTTTAAATAGTACCATTTACCATTATACTCAAGCCATCCAGTCTTCATAGTTCCAGCTTTACTCAAATAATACCATTTATTTGAGGAATCTTGTATCCAGGAGTTTATTTGAATTACTCCCTCTTTGTAATATTCCCATGTTTGTCCATTTTGGTTCCATCCATTCACAGGAGCAGCATTAGCAACAAAAATATTATTACTATTGGCTATAATTAAAACTCCTAGCAATAATGCAATTAATTTACTTTTAAACATATTTAATCTTCTCCTTACTTATAATATTTAAATTCACTTTATATATAATTATATCATAATTATTACAAAAATGTAAAAGTGAATATAAATAACCATTTTGTCATTAAAATATTTGTTGAAAATTTTTTTATGAGAATCAAAAAAAGAGTGGGAAATCCACTCTTTTGCGTGAGATAACTATAGAGATAGTTATTCACAAACTCCATAAACAATAATATAATATATACCTATTACTCAATATCAAATTCTACCCTTATCGGTTTATCTAATAAAATTCCTTCAGAATTTTTTATTTTTGTACCCATTATGAGATAATATTTCTTTCCTTTTTCATAATTATTTAGAGGAAGTACTTTTAAAATTTTAGTTTCTTCGTTATATTCAAGTTTAACTTTTATTCTATAACCATCTTCATCTACTACAGTTATATAGTCATCTTCAGCTTTAATTGATTCTTTATCAAGTGAAGAATTGAATTTAACATTCCAAACTTTATTACTTTCCTCAGAAGTGTTATTGTCTCTAATCCATTGTTTATAATTTTCGCTGTAGATCATTTTTTTTCCGTTTAATCTAGATTGATATTTTTTCTTGGTTTCACTATCTTTAATATCGTCAATAGTTGATTGCATAAAGTCTAGTTGAGATAAGTCCTTCATTATATCAATAGCTTTCTTTGTAAGTTCTTGTCTAACTTCTTCTCTTTGAGAACTTGGTAATTTTTCTATATCGGTTAATGTATCTTTAAGGCTTTCTATGTTTTTAGCTTCTTTAATCTTTGATTTAGTGGAAGCTGGTGTCACAGGAGGAACTGATGGGGTAGAGCTAGGATGATAAATTCTATTTGTTTTGAAAACTTCATCAACTTTATATTTTGCATTGGTAGTTCCATTACTATTTCTAGTTTGAACCCAAAGCTCATATTCAGTATTATCATTAAGTCCAGTTATTGTTATTGTAGTAGCGTGGCTCCATTCGGAAATAACTTTATTTTCTCCAGTTTCACCTGCATCTTTTAATTTTAATTCCAATCTATGTTCTGGTGGTGAAGTTTGCCTAGCTGTATTGGTGATTTCGAATACAAATGAATTAGTACTTGATGATTTTTTTGATATAGACTCTGCATTAAGTGCTAAGGTATAGATAGATACTTCTTCTGATTCAGCTTCGTTACCACCCTTATCCTTTGATTTATATTTATATTTGTAAAGAGTATTTGCTATTAAGCCTGTATCTGTATAACTCCTATCACTTGTCCATGTACCTATATCATTTCCATCACGAATATAGAGATAAGGATTAGTGTCTAAACCGCTACCGCTATCAGAAGAATTACTTATTATTTTTATAGAATTTGCGCTTACGGTTTCTAATGTAGGTTTATTAGCAGTAGGTTTTATGGTATCTAGAGTAGCGTTTGTACTATCAGAAGTAGTAGTAGAATTTCCAGCATTATCAGTGGCTGTGACAGATATATTTACATTTGAAGCATTAATATCTCCAGATGTAATGGTATAAGAAGCTGTCCATGTAGCTGCTGAATTAGATGCTGATATAGCTGAACTACCTCCAAAACTACTAAAATCAACTGTTACAGAAGCAATAGTATCACTATTATTATCACCAGTTGAGGTGTCATTCCAAGAAGCAGTAATAGTATCACCAATTATAAATGTTGCAGCTGTACTAGATGCACCAGATATAGAAATATTTCCATCAGTTACTGCGGGAGAGTTACTATCAAGGGAGGCATTTGTACTATCCCCAGTAGTAGTAGAATTTCCAGCATTGTCAGTAGCTGTAACAGATACATTTATATTGGTTGCATCAATAGAATCAGATATAATGGTATAAGTTGCTGTCCATGTATCTGCTGAATTAGATGCTGATACATAGGAAACACCCCCAAATGCACTAAAATCAACAGTTACAGAAGAAATATCATCATTATTATCAGCAGCTGATGTATTATTCCAAGTCGTAGTAATGGTATCGCCAATTATAAATGCGCCACCTATACCAGATGCACCAGATATAGAAATATTTCCATCAGTTATAGTTGGTTTTGTATTATCAATTTTGAAATTTCTAGTTGTTTGTCCGAATTTATTTCCATTAGTATCTTCAGCCCATATATATAATGTGTGAGAACCTTCACTTTCACTACTTAAATTTATTTCTTTACTGAAGTTTCCAGAACCATCTATTGTAGCTTCTAAATCAGTTCCAGCATCTTCATCACTTCCATCAATTCTATAGTATATTTTGCTATCAGATTCATCAACTGAGCCTGATACTGTAATAGTATTATGTCCATCTTCAGTTTTAAGAATTTGATTATTTTCAGTTGTTAAATTAAGAATTATTGACTTTGTAAATTCAACAATTTTTTTATCTATGGATACATATAGTTCAGGTTTTAGATATAAAGTAGGATGAACAGCATAAGATTTTGAATCTGAGATGGTTGGATAGCTGTAACCTAAGCTAGGTACAATTCTTTCCTGGAAATAATCATAATATTTTGAATATCGTGGAACTTGAATTTTGTTATCTTTTCGTGGATTAAACCACCAAAAAGATTTATTATCTGCAAACCTATCTGGACTAATATCAAATAAATAAGTAGAACCTTCATCAGAGGTTAATAATCCTATTTTATCTGTAACTGTATGATTATCTAATTCTAAATAATTCTTAGGATCCCAATCCCACGTGATTTCTTCAATTAAAGATTTATTTTTTTCGCCTAAATTATTTATAAATTCATTATTTAAATATGTTCTTAAATCACTATCTGCGTAGTTATTACTATATGTATCATATGGTCTATTTCCATCATTATTTACAAGGACAACATAACATCCAGTTTTATCATCCGCTATACTTTTGTTAGGGGTTAATATCATCCATTCCTTATCTGCAAAGGTAATTATATCTCCTGCATTCATATCTGATAAATGTTTATTATCAACGGCATATGAATTAGTAGTCATTGCCATTGATAATGTTATTAGTATTACAAACATTAAAATTAGTCCTGTTAGCTTTCTCTTCATTGCGTTCCCTCCGTCTGTTTATATCTATATATCACTTTGTAAGTTCATCAATAGGAGTTAAGAATCAAGTTGTTTTTGTCGAAGAATTCTTAAATTTTTATAATCCTATAAAAACATTTATTTAAAAGTGGTATATAGTAGTTTTAATAATTATATTACACCAAATTATAACGTTTTTCATCACCCAAAATGGGTTATATTGCAGTATATAGATATTATTATTAAGTTAAGGTATCAATATTGACAATGTAGGTTTATTGGTATAAACTAGGTTTATTAAAGTAAACCTAAAAAAGGGGGTGAAAATAAACCACTTTGTATATTTAGGATAGTGAAGAATAGTGGAAGTGGTTTATTTATTATTTATGAAGGAATATAGATTATTTGATGGAGAATACAAATTCATGTGTGTTATTTGGGATAATGAGCCTATCAACTCAACTATGTTACACAAATTATGCTTAGAGAAACTTGGATGGAAAAAATCTACCACATATACAATGATAAGAAAACTTTCTCAAAAAGGGATAATAAAAAATGAAAATGCAATTGTATCAGCCATCGTAAAAAGGGAACAAGTAAAAAAATATGAAAGCGAGCAGTTAGTAAACAGAGTTTTTGATAATTCTCTGCCTCATTTTATTTCTGCATTTTTGAAAGATAAAAAACTCACTCAAAAGGAAGCGAATGAAATTATGAAGATGATAGAGGAGGCTACTGAAGAATGATAGAGAGTATTTTTATAAAAATTCTAAATATGAGCTTTATAGCAACTTATGTTGTTTTTGCTGTTATTCTCATAAGATTATTTTTAAGAAAGTATCCTAAAATATATTCTTATATTTTATGGGTAATAGCATTTTTACGGATGGTTTGTCCTTTTTCATTTAAAAGTATAGTGAGTTTGATACCTACAGAGAGCAATACCATTCCTAAAAATATTGGTTATATGAAATCTCCAGAAATATATAGTAGTATAAGTTCTGTTGATAATATTACCAATAATTTAATTACCAATAATTTATCACCTGTGAATGAAGTAGCAAGTGTAAATCCTATGCAGATAGTCCTTTATATAGGGAGTACTATATGGATTATAGGCATTATCTTAATTCTTATATATTCTGTAGTTTCTTACATAAGATTATATAAAAGAGTTAGCACAGCTACTATAATAGAAGAAAATATGTACCAAACAGATAGAATAAACACTCCTTTTGTTTTAGGTTTTATAAAGCCTAGAATATTTTTACCTATTGGTATAAAAGATAAAAGCTATGAATACATCATAAGTCATGAAAAAACTCATATCAAAAGAAAAGACTATATTATAAAACCTCTATATTTTATAGCAGTAGTAATTCATTGGTTTAATCCATTAATGTGGGTATCTTACTATTTAATGACTAAAGATATGGAAATGTCCTGTGATGAAAAAGTTATGAATTTAAAGGGTAATGATATAAAAGGAGATTATGCAAAATTATTGCTTAATTTATCAGTAAAGAGGAGTAATCTATTAAGTCCCATTGCTTTTGGGGAAAACAATACTAAATCTAGGATAAAAAATGTTTTGAATTATAAAACGCCAAAGTTTTGGGGGATAGTATTAGCGGTAATAATATTAATAGTAGCATGTGGAACATTGATTACAAATCCTAAGGAAAAACAGCAGCAGTCATCTGACCTTAGTATTGAATTTATTGCTGATAGAATATTAAGCTTCGGAAACTTAGTGATAAATGATCATGAAAGAGGGGGTAGTTCTATAAGTGGAAGCCAGTTTTCAAAACTTATTAATGAGAATTTAGATAATTGGAAGGAAAAAGATGTATCTTCCCCACTTGAACTTTCGCCAACACTTACTGTATATATAAATCCAGGAATATCTGAGATCCGTTTGTATGATAGTGAACCTGACCTTGCAATGATTTTAGATGGCAGTGATTATAGGTATTATAATATTCCAAAAGGATTTTATAATGAAGTAAAAGCTATGCACAATTTTAGCAGTTACTTTATACCTAATGAAATAATTAATCTTGTTGTAAGTGGTAAGAAAACAAAAATTATGAGTGTTAATGAGTCACCTACAAATGTTGCTGAGTTTTATAGTTTTCGCTTCAAGAAAGATTCTCATTTTATTTATCATATTTACAAGTATAATGGAAAATATTATTGTGAAAGTCCCTATCAGTTTATCCATGAAATATCAGAGAAGGTTTACTCTGAGGGGTTAGATGTAATATCTAATTCGAAAAATTTTACAGTAGAAAGAAATGATAAATTAAATGAAATTGCACAATTAGTAGAGGGAAATTTGGAGAAAATTCTCCCAAATCCTTATGAGTCAGTTAATCCACAGACTACTGCCAGAGATTATATAAAGAATAATGATATGGCATATGAAAACATATTAAAATATGGAGGAGAAGATGCTCTTTCTTATATGCTTACTAAGTTTCAAAATGGTGATACTAAGGGATTACGTGGTGAGGTCATGATGATTTTGTGTAAAGAGTTATTAGGGATTAGAAATAATGTAGAGGATGATTCTTTGTCTGCTGATGAGTGGTTTAAACAATTAAAAATAAGAGAAAAGGTTAGCTTACCAGATTTTCAGTATGATGGTAATGATAATATAGAAAAATTAGTCTATGATACAGAAATTGAAAAGAGTAAGGATAGTTATGGTGATTTTACAATTGTTGCACCACATATCTTTGGAGACTATGAAGAAGGAGATAAATTAAAGGTATTTGTAACTACATATTCAAGTAGCTATAATTTATATGAAAAAGTTCTTTCTGAAGAAGGTGGAAGCGTAGTTCCAAGTGCTATAACCTTTAAGAAAAATTCAGATGGAAGTTATACATTAGAGAAGTATGAAATGTCTATGGATGGTGGACTATGGGAATCCTCTATAAGAGAATTTTGTGCAATGCCAGTATCAGGCGAAGTTATTAATGGATTAGCTGATAAAATTATTAGCCATTACGGAGATTATGAAGATATAATTAAACTAGAACGTGAGAATCTAAAAAAGCATTTAGAAAAATATAATCAGTATGGTGTTTCATTAAAAAGAGAATATAATAGTGAACCAGATGATATTATCCCTATTACGTGATAAAGGCATAGAATAGTTTATAGCTATTCTATGCCTTTGTTTTAATTTAACTAAAAACTATAAAATAGGAAGTAATTCTTTTAGTGCTTATTTAATAAATTCAGTGAAGAAGCATATGAAAGCTCTATTAAAAAAGGAAATAAAAAGTACTGGTGGCGGTCCACAGGGAGAATGGGAAGGAGAAGCAAAGATAGATTTCGTTGGTAATGATGAGAATTATGATAATTTTAATTATAATTTTAATTTATACGAAGGTGAAAATAAAAATCATATTTAAGATGATAGAAAAAAATATAAATTTTATAACAATACCTGTACTTTTAAAATAACTACTATTGATGGTAGGTTTGATAAAACTGAAGATGATATTAAAAAAAGATATTCAGAAGAGGGCGTAGGAGATTAGCTATACATTTATAATTGAAAAGAGGTTGCCGTCGTGATTAACGACGGCAGCCTTGCTTATTCTAAAGCCAATAATGCAGCACCTAATGCGCCGCAAAGTTGTGCAGAGTCAGAAACAAATAGTTCTATACCGAGTTTTTCTTCTAGTGACTTTACAACACCTTTGTTTTTAGCAACACCGCCTGTTATGATGAAATCATCATTTAGGCCAAGTCTGCTAACTAAAGCAGCTGTTTTCGATGCAACGGACTTATTTAGACCATGAACAATATCATCTATATTTTTATTTTGAGCGACAAGTGAAACCACCTCGGATTCTGCAAATACGGTACACATACTGGAAATGGTTATATCTTCATTATAGGTAAGACCTTTTTTACTCATTTCATCAAGGTTTAGACCCAAGGTTCTTGCCATCATTTCTAAAAAGCAACCTGTTCCTGCGGCACACTTATCATTCATCACGAAGTTTACTACATTTCCAGTGTCATCAATTCGTATTACCTTACTGTCCTGACCACCGATATCGATAATGGTTCTGATATTAGAATTCAGATTCATTAAAGTTAAATAAATTTCTTAAAGGTTCTTGCCAAAATGGAATAGTATGTACCCATAGCAGCTTCAATCCTTTATTATTGGGAGCAGCATCTATGTTTTCAAGACACATCTTACTTAGATTTTCCTGCTCTTTTGTTCCTAGCAATATATGATTGGTAACTGCCATATACATTTCAGAAGTAATATCGCCCTTTACATATTTTGTTTTTTGATTATATAAGTAATCTTTATAATTATCAATAGTATTTTTACTTCTTTTCATAGCTTTTGCAAATGCTTCTTCAGACATTTTTTGTCCTGTGCATGTCTCGATAAAGTTCACCATTTTACGAAGTTGAAGGGCAACATATAGTACTGATTCATGATTTTGATTGTAAGGTACATCAATATAAAAGCTTGGTATAGAGAATTTCTCTGCCAAGTATTTGAATGTAATTTGATTTGCATCACAAGCCAAATTGGAATAGATAATAAAGGGAGGTTTTGGCATAAGTTGTCTTTCAGCAGCACCAATATACACTCTATGATAGGAACACAGGGTTTCAGGGAAACCTTTTTTTTTACATTCTTCAAGGCAACCACCATGCATATTGGTTCCTGTTATATAGCTTGATAGACCCTCCAATGAATAAGGGATAATTCCCATGGCTGCCAAAGGTTCACATGGAACAAAAATGCTCACCATGGCAGATTTTTTTGAATTATTCAAACTGTTTATTATATTATCCATCATCAAACTAGGTAAATATTTTCTAAAGGGAGGTAAACCTTTATTAGCAATTGTTTTCAATCGTAGACGTTCAAATCGGTAACCTGTAACCAATAAATTTTTTGCCTTTTCAGGATCTCTGCTAGCTAGGTCATCAACAATATTTCCGAAATTATCTATTAAACTTCCCACTTGATCACTTCCTATTCATACTACTTAAATTCTTTAACGTTTTTCACCTAAGAAGAATAGTGCTATTGTATTGGGACCAGAATGGGAACCTATTACTGGACCGATAGTATTTGAATACATTTTTTCAATTCCAAAGCGTTCCTTTATTAATTTCTTTACATATTCACAATCCTTAGGACAATCACCGTGGCTTATAAAGATAGTTTGCTTTTCAGGATTAATTATTACTTTTTCCATATGATCTACCAATATTTTTAGGCTTTGCTTACGGCCTCTTACTTTTTCCATCATAATAAGATGACCTTCATCATCAACATGTAATACTGGTTTGATACTGAGGAGAGTACCTACCACAGCAGCTGTTGTAGAAACTCTACCTCCACGGTTTAGAAAGTGTAGATCATCAACTGTAAACCATTGAGCAAGGTTCAATTTATTATCTTCAACCCATTTTGAAGTTTCTTCTATTGTTTTACCTTGCTTGTACAATTCGTCTGCATAGTAAACAAGTAAACCTTCGCCCATAGATGCGGCAAGGGTGTCCACTATAATAATTTTTCGTTCAGGATATTCTTCTTTTAAATCCTCGGATGCAATTTTCACAGAATTGTATGTGCCTGAAAGACCTGATGAAAATACAAGATATAGAATATTAAGGCCAGCATCTAGATATTGGCGAACCTCATTCTTGAAAATTTCACCATTAATTTGAACTGTAGAAGTGTTTTTTCCCTTCCTCATAAGATTGTAAAAATCATGTGAGGACAGTTCTTTTTCGTCAACTGTGTTATGATAATCTTTGCCGTCAATAGTGTAAATCATAGGGATAATATGTACATCCATTTGAGAAACAAGTTCCAAAGACAAGTCCGATGTAGAATCTGTAATAATTTTATAATTAGACATTTTTATGACTCCTTTTTTAATTATGTTTGTTTTTAACTAATAGAATCCAGAATGAGTTTAGTATAATTCCTATTCAATTTATATGGAAATTATAACATATTTATAATATTTATACATAGATAAAGTGTTTAAGAAATTGTGGTGTAAAAATGTTTAGAATCCAAAATTATGCAATATAATAAATTTAAACTGATTTTGTATTCGAATTAAATGGGTATTATGTAAAAATAATATAATGAAATAAAATAAATTGAAGTGTGTGTTTATGGGAACTATTGATATATTATGTTATAATTATATGAAATTTTTTATAAGAGTATCATATTCAAAAATTAAAAGTTATTGTATTGATCATATCGATACAGTGTGTGAATTATGATGAAGAACTAATACACTGTAGTGATAATACTACGAAAATGTATTAAAATTAAACACACATATGTTAAAGTTTATAAAAATTCGCTTAAAACACCTAAAGTTGTTATATAAACAGTATTGGCATGTTAATTGCTTAGAAATAATAGTAAGAAATAATCTATTTAATAATGGGAGGGAATTATAATGAAGAACATATTTTTATTCTGTGATGCTGGAATGTCTACAAGCTTATTAGTATCAAAGATGAGAGAATCTGCTAAAGCTCATAATGTAAACGTACAAATACAAGCGCTGCCTTTTGCAAAATCTTTTGAAATAATTGACAATAAAAAAGCAGACTGTATATTATTAGGACCGCAAGTAAAGTTTTTATTAAAGGATATTGAAGACAAATGTAAGAAACAAAATATACCTTTAGATGTTGTAAATTCAACAGACTATGGAACAATGAATGGAGAAAAAGTTTTAAAGCAAGCTATTAAAATGATAAAAGCAAACCAAATTAAATAAAGTCAATTTCTTACTAAATTAGGAAATTAACATAGTCAATAATGTTTAAAAAGGAGAGAAAAAAGTGAATAAATTTGAGAAAATTGTAGAGGAAAAGATTAGTCCTGTTGCTCAAAAAATTTCTGCACAACGACATTTAAGAGCAATCCGTGACGCATTTGCTACTATTATGACATTTTTAATTATAGGATCAGTATTTTTGATTATTGCAAATTTCCCTATTAAGGGATGGGAAGAACTACAGGTTAAGCTATTTGGGGAAGGTTTCTCACAAATGATAATGACACCTGTAAGAGTAACATTTAACTTTATGGCAGTATATATTGCAGGAGCAATTGCTTATAATCTATCAAAAAGATATAACATAGATGCATTTACAGTAGCTTTGTTATCAATAGCCAGTTTTATATTACTAATACCATTTGAAACTACTATAGAAGTAGATGGAAAAGTTCATGTAGTATCAAAAGTAATAAAAATAGGCGAATGGGTAGGAGCCAAAGGACTTATAGCAGCGATAATAGTTGCAATAATTGTAACAGAGATATTCAATTTATTTGTTAAGAAAAATATTTCAATTAAGATGCCAAATGGAGTACCAGAAGCTGTTTCAAAAGCATTTTCTGCTTTAATACCAGGTTTTGTAATTATAACTTTAATGCTAATAATTCGTTCTGTTTTTGCAGCAACAGGTTATGGTTCATTCCTAGAACTGATTTATACATTAATAGCCATGCCTGCTCAAGCATTCATAGGAAATAATATTTTTGGAGCTATAGGATTATCAGTTACATCATCATTATTCTGGTTCTTAGGAATCAATGCAACGTCAACTTTAAATGGAGTTATTAGACCAGTTTGGATGCAATTACAAGAACAAAATATGGCAGCTATTCAAGCTGGACAAGTTCCTCCGCATATATTAACAGAACAATTCTATGATTTGATATATATGGGTGGTATAGGAGCAACTCTTGCAGTTTGTATATTATTAGCTATAAGAGCTAAATCAAAACAATATAAGGAAATTGGTAAAATATCTGTTTTACCAGGTATATTTAATATAAATGAACCAGTAATGTTTGGTTTACCAATTGTTTTAAATCCTATTGCATTTATACCATTAGTCGTTACACCGGTAATATTAATAATTATTAATTATTTTGCTATGTATACTGGAATAGTACCAAAACCAAATGGAATATATTTACCTTGGACTACACCACCATTAATTCAAGGGTACTTAATTACAGGAAGTATAAAGGGGTCCTTATTACAATTATTTGATATGTTTGTTGTTATGGGAATATGGTATCCATTTATAAAAGTTATGGACAAGAAACAGTGTGAAATAGAAATCCAAAATGAAAAAGATGATGAAGATTTTGATTTCTCACTATAAGAATGAAAGGAGCAAATAGTGACATTTCTTGAACACATGAAATTTGAAGAAGAGTTTTTAGAGGATTTAAAAGAATTATTAAAAAAGAAAACAATAAAATCAAATAGCGATGATAATGCTCCTTTTGGTCATGATATAGTTGATGGGTTAAATTGTGCATTAGAAATTTCCAGAAAGTATGGTTTTAATACAGTCAATTTAGATAATTATATAGGTTTTGCTGAATATGGAGAAGGAGAAGATTATGTAAGTGTCCTTGGACATATAGATGTGGTTCCAGAAGGAAGTAACTGGACTGAAGATCCTTTCAACCCTATAATCAAAGATGGAAAAATATATGCTAGAGGCTCTTTGGATGATAAAGGACCAATATTATGTGCACTTTATGCCTTGAAATTGATAAAAGAGTCTAATATAAAGCTATCAAAAAAGGTTAGAATAATATTTGGAACAAATGAGGAATCTGGGACTGAGGATATAGAATATTATTTAAAAAATGAAAAACCTCCAAAGCTTTGTTTTACACCAGATGCATATTTTCCAATTGTAACTTCAGAGAAGGGGATTTTAACTTTTGAAATAGTAAAAAAATTTGAAAAAGAATTATCAAGATATACGATTCAATATATAAAAGGTGGTAAAAAGTCAAATATTGTTCCAGATTATTGCGAGGCTAAGCTAGTATATGATTCAAATGAGAAATTATATAAGGAATTTACAGATGATATATTAAAAGAAAGATACAAGATTGCTACACATATTGTGAAAAATGCCATTGTAATTAAAAGTTATGGAACATCATCTCATGGCAGTACTCCTGAATTGGGTAATAATGCAATATCTAATATGTTAATTTACTTGAAAGAAGTTTTAAGTTTAGAGGATGAATTTATAGATTTTCTAAAAGCGTTTTCTAATATTATTGGATTTGATTATACAGGAGAAAAGCTAGGTATTAATTTTTATGATGAGGAGTCTGGAAAGCTTACATTAAATCTTGGAATTATAAATGGAGACAATAATGAGATAAGAATGAGATGTAACATAAGATATCCAGTTATGAAAGATCATAAAGAGATTTTAAGTAATATTAAGGTAAAACTTAAGGAAAATAATTTGATTTTCCAAATGGGAAATCATAATCCGCCATTACATTTTTCAAAGGACCATGAATTAGTAATAGCACTTAAAAAAGCATATGAAGAATCTACAGGAGAGGTTGCAAAATTATTAGCAACAGGTGGAGGAACTTATGCAAAATTAATGCCAAATACTGTAGCTTTTGGACCAATTTTTGATGAGAAATATAATTTGGCTCATCAGGCAGATGAATTTATTGAAGTATCATTACTTAAAAAGTGCATTGAAATATATGCAAGAGCTATATATGAATTGGCTAAATAAGATGAAATTAAAAATTTAAGATTAGATAATAGGTAGATTTGATTAACCTCAAATCTACCTATTTTTTTATAGAAAGGAAAGTATATAATTTTGTTTTTTGTGTATTAAAAACTAATAAATATAATAATAGTGTGTTAAAATACTCAAATTAGCTCCAATTATTAATACACTATATTTCTATATGTGAAATAATAATTTTAATAACTCCACAATGATAAAGGAATGAGTGCATTTTAAGTTTATTTCCATAAAACAATACAAAAAAATGGTATGTTTATTGCTATTTGATAGGGAAGATATAGAGATTCTATATACATAAATAGTTTGGAGGAATTTATATGGAATTTAGAAGAGAAAGAGATTCTATTGGTGAAAAGAATGTTCCGAAGGAAGTCTATTATGGAGTACAAAGTCTAAGAGCTTATGAAAACTTTAGAATAAGTGGATTAGAGGTAAATGAAAATTTTGTGAAGGATTTAGCTTTAGTAAAGAAAGCATGTGCAATAGCCAATTTAGAAAGTAATGAGCTAGATGGAGAAATAGGAAAAGCCATTATTAAAGCCTGTAATGAAATATGCGATGGCAAATTAATTGATCAATTTATTACAGATCCTATTCAAGGTGGAGCTGGAACTTCTATGAATATGAATATTAATGAAATCATTGCAAATAGAGCAAATGAGATATTAGGTTATGAAAAAGGTAATACATTTCCTGTGCATCCTAATGATCATGTTAATATGGGACAATCGACTAATGATGTTATTCCAACAGCAGCTAGCATTACAGCTTATAAACTTTTAGATAAATGTATTGAAGAGGTTGATAGATTAGAAAAGGCTTTAACTAAGAAGAGTATAGAATTTGATTCGATAATAAAAATGGGAAGAACAGAAATGCAAGATGCAGTTCCTATAACTCTAGGAAGTGAATTTGGTGCTTTTGCTAGGGCTATTGGCAGAGATTCACAGAGATTAAGGGTTACTAAAAAAAGTTTGGAAAAAGTAAATTTAGGTGGAACAGCAATAGGGACAGGAATAACTGCTAATGAAAGATATATTGAAAATGTTGTACCTACTTTAAGAAATTTATTAGGATATAATGTTTATCAATCAGAAGATTTAATAGATGCAACTCAAAACTTAGATAAGTTTTCAGAAATATCATCACAATTGAAAATATGCGCTTCAAATATCAGCAAATTAGCAGGTGATTTAATATTGATGTCATCAGGGCCAAGAACAGGATTTGGTGAAATTATACTTCCAGCTAAGCAAAATGGATCATCAATCATGCCTGGGAAGATTAATCCTGTGATGCCAGAACTTATGAAGCAAATATCATATCAAGTTATAGGAAATGATGTAACTATTACATTAGCTGTACAATCAGGTCAATTAGAGTTAAATGCATTTTTCCCAATTATTATATTTAACTTATATCAATCAATGAGTATATTAACAAATGGAATTAAAACTTTTATAGATAATTGTATTGAGGGAATTGAAGCGAATGAAAAAAGATGTAATGAGCTTGTAGAGAAAAGCATAGGAGTAGTTACTGCATTAGCTCCTGTAATTGGATATGAAAAATCAGCTGATATTGCAAAGAAAGCATTAAAAACTGGTAAATATGTAAAGGAAATAATAAGAGAAGAATGTGAATTTAGTCAATATGAAATTGATAGTATATTAAATGTAAAAAATATGAGTAAATTAGCATAGATATAACCCTGATACTTTAAGGATCGTTTAAGAATAACTTCCACTATAGTTCATTAAAAAAATGCTTGGTGATTGCATATTTTTTAATGAAAAGTGGAAGTAATTCTTAAGCCGACCCTTAGTATAAGCATCAGGGTTATGCATTTTTAAAATAAACTTATTTACCTTTCATATATATAGGTAACTAAAATAATTAAAAATAACATTTCTATATTTGATAAATTTATGTTATAAGTTTCTTCAATAATATATTTGAATTTTAAGGCTAGAGAATAGTATTTTGGGAAAAAATCTTTAAGCTTATTTATAATTGGTAAAGGATTAATATGTATAAGATTGATTCTATCATAAATCATATCCACATGAATATGAAAGAAATTGTTTAATATATCATCAGTAAAGAACGTTTTAATTTCATTATTTATAATAACAAGATTTTTGTGAACATCTTCATAAGCGGAGTTATTCAAAGTAAAATTATAGTTTGACATAGTATCTTTTATTGTAGTTAAATAATCATCAAAAATAGTAATTATAGAATTATTAAATGTCTCTTTGTTATTTACAATGGTATTTATATTAATGACCAAATCATTAAAACTCTTAAGAAGAGCTTGTTTTTGTTTTAAAAATGAGTGGCTTGTTATTTTAGTATTTTCATCATAGGTAAAATAATCATTTGAACTTTTAAAAGCATTTAAAAACGCCTTTTCTTTTGACAAGGGTTGGTTAAGCTTATTTCGCAAATCATCTGGTAAATCAGGACTGTTAATTTTTATTTGTTTTTTATTGTTTATAAAATAATCTGAGTAAGCGTTAGCAACTGCTAAGGTTATATCATTTTTTAATTGGCCAATATTATAAGGACAATCATAGGATAATAAACAAAGCATAGAATTATAAGAAACAAGTACAGGTTTATTTAATTTTAAGCTTTCCTCTCTAAGAAAATATTCTATTAATGTTAAACGTTCTTCTATAAGTCTTTCATTTAATCCAGGAAGATAAATTTTTATTGGGATTCTTCTAATAAATGTATCTAATAGTGAAGTATTTATATCTTTATTTGTTGCACAAATAATACGAGCAGAAGATTTTATTTTATGTGAAACTTCTCCGAATCTTTTAAAATACCCAGTATCCATAAATACAAATAGCATTTCTTGGCCTTCACTTGGGAGATTGTGTATTTCATCAAGAAATAAAATACCTCCATCGGCTTGTTCTATTAAACCAGGTCTATCAGCATTAGCACCTGTAAAGGTACCTTTTTTTACTCCAAAAAGATGAGAGCTTAGAAGTTGAACATTATTAGAATAGTCTGAACAATTAAAATGTAAAAAAGGCATATTTTTATCAGTATATAATGAACTTGCATATTTGTGCATTAGATTAGCAAGCATAGATTTACCTACACCTGTGTCGCCGATAATCAAACAATTCATTCCATTAGGAGGATATAATATTGCAGTTTTAGCTAATTTTAATGCAGGTAATAATGAAGGGTAAAGATAAGATAGTTGATCCATTGAGGATTGTGCAACGATTTCTGTGCTATTATTATTTAAAAAATATTTCACAGGTCTAGAATTATTTTTGTATAAAAGATTATCTTTAACAAGTAAATTTAAATCTTTGCTGACATTAGAACGTTCTAAATTAAGATATTCGCTGATTTTTTTAGTTGTAATTCCATCACCTTTATCAAATTTTTTCACAGTGTCATAAATTAAATTTTTTCTTTTCATATAAATTACCTTCTTTTAATAATGTATTTGTATAATATTTCTTTATACTGTATTAATATTTGTATAATTCACTAATACTGTGTTGAATTTATAATGTAAAAATAATATTATGTATCATTTTATAATACACTTTGTTTAAATGCAATACAAAATATTTATAAATAGAGTGAGAGACTTATTTTTAAAAATACAAAATTAATTGGCATATTTATTGCTCTAATATTACTAGAGTAAGGTAATAGTGATTGGAGGAAAAAAAATGAAATGGGCAATAATAGCAACTTGGAGAATGGCAATAGAAGGATTAACAGAGGCTGCAGAGGATTTGAAAAATGGTGCTTATGCAGGCGAGGCTATAGAAAAAGCAATAAAAATGATTGAAGATTTTCCGTATTATAAATCAGTTGGATATGGTGGATTACCAAATGAAAATTGTAAGGTGGAATTAGATGCTGCTTATATGGATGGTAATACACTTTCCTTTGGAGCTATTGGAGGGATAAGAGACTTTAAGAATCCTATTAGTATCGCAAAAAAATTAAGTGAAGAAAGATTTAATTGTTTTTTAGTAGGGGCTGGAGCAGATGAATATGCCCAAAAACAAGGCTTTGAAAGAGTGAATATGCTAACAGATAGAGCAAAGAGACACTATGAAAAAAGGAAAAGAGAAACTATAGATAAGGGATTAAGTCCTTATGATGGACATGATACTGTGGGAATGATTTCTGTTGATAAGGAAGGTGAAATGGTAGCTGGAACATCAACAAGTGGATTGTTTATGAAGAAAAGAGGAAGAGTTGGTGATTCTCCAGTTGCAGGTTCAGGATTTTATGTAGATAATGAGATTGGGGGAGCATCTGCCACTGGTCTTGGTGAAGACTTAATGAAGGGATGTATTTCATATGAAATAGTGAGATTGATGAAAGAAGGGTTACATCCTCAAGAGGCAGCCGATAAAGCAGTTTCAGAATTAGATGAAAAGTTGATTAAGAGAAGGGGTAAAGCAGGAGATATTTCTGTAGTTGCGCTTAATAATAAGGGAGAATGGGGAGTTTCAACTAATATTGAAGGATTCTCATTTTCAGTAGTATCAGAGGATGAAACACCAACAGTTTACGTATGCAATAAAATGAAAGATGGAAAAACAACCTATGATGTAGCTTCAGAGGAGTGGTTAGAGGCTTATTTAAATAGAATTAAATCTCCAATTACTTTTGACTAAACTATAAATTTCACGGTAGAATTTCTATAGTATAGGAGGAAATAATTTATGCGTATATATGAGGCTTGTGTAGGAAATTATAATCAAGCTTTAAGGGCTCAAAAACTTGGAGCAAATAGAATAGAACTTTGTGATAATCTCTTAGAAGATGGAACTACTCCAAGTTACGGTACAATAAAAAGAACAATTTTAAACTTAAATATTCCTATTATGGTTATCATTAGGCCTAGAGGTGGAAACTTTGAATATTCTCCTGATGAAGTTCAAATAATGAAGGATGATATTATTACTTGTAAAAACCTTGGAGCATATGGCGTAGTAATAGGAGCATTAAAAAATGGTCATATAGATAAAGATGTAATAAAGGAACTTGCTGAAATAGCAAAACCAATGAGTATAACATTTCATATGGCTTTTGATGAAATAGAAGATAAATATATTGCTATTGATGAATTAGTTAATTTAGGTGTTGATAGAATATTAACTAAAGGTGGAAATGAAAATGCACTAAGTGGAAAAGAAAATTTGAAGGATTTAGTTGAATTTTCTAATGGTAGAATTTCTATTATGCCAGGAAAAGGAGTGACAAAAGAAAATAGACATTTTATATTGGATTTTACTGGAGCAAAAGAAATTCACGGTAGTAAAGTAGTCTAAGTAATAAATAAAATTAATGATTTTATTTATTATTTAGAAGGGGGTATATATTTTGAATATATATGAAGAATCGATAAAGTTTCATAAAGAACTAAACGGTAAAATTGAGGTTACTTCAAGAGTTAAGATTGAAAATGAAAAAGAGTTAAGTTTAGCTTATACTCCTGGAGTAGCTCAACCATGTAAAGAAATACACAAATATGAAGAAAAGGTATACGACTATACAAGAAAAGGTAATACTGTTGCAGTTATATCTGACGGAACAGCAGTGTTAGGTTTAGGAAATATAGGATCATTAGCAGCACTTCCAGTAATGGAGGGCAAAAGTATTTTATTCAAGAATTTTGCTGATGTGGATGCTTTTCCAATAGTTTTAGATACAACTGATACAGATGCGATAGTTCAAACTATTGTAAATATTGCGCCAGGATTTGGAGGAATAAATCTTGAAGATATTTCAGCACCTAGATGTTTTGAAATAGAAAAAAGATTAAAAGAAAAATTAGATATACCTGTTTTTCATGATGACCAACATGGAACTGCTATAGTAGTCTTGGCGGCTTTAATTAATTCATTAAAGATAGTTAATAAAAATTTAGAAGATATAAAAATTATTATAAATGGAGCAGGTGCTGCTGGCATAGCAATTGGAAAATTATTATTGTCTTCTGGAGCTAAAAATATAATTATGTGTAACATAAATGGTGTAATTTATAAGGGTATGAACTATGAAGATAATTCTTTAAAGGAAATTGCCCAAATTACAAATCCAGAATGTAAAAAAGGTAAATTAAAGGATGTAATTAAAGGAGCAGATGTTTTTATTGGAGTATCGGCAGCAAATGTTTTATCTAAAAAAATGGTAAGAGAAATGAATAATGATGCAATAATATTTGCTATGGCAAATCCTGAACCCGAAATATACCCTGATGAGGCAAAAAAGGCTGGAGCTAGAATAGTTGGAACAGGAAGATCAGATTTTAGTAATCAAATAAATAATGTTATTGCTTTTCCAGGAATATTTAGGGGAGCGCTTGATGTAAGAGCTAGGGATATAAATGAAGAAATGAAAATAGCTGCTGCATATGCAATAGCAAATATAGTTTTAGATGAAGAATTGAATGAAAATTATATAATACCTAAACCATTTAATAAAGAAGTTCAAAGAGCTGTTGCTGAAGCGGTAAAAAAAGCTGCAATAGAAACGAAGGTAAACAAAATATAATTATCGAGAAAAGGGGAATAAAGATGGCAAATTTAGAAGAGATATCATTTCAATTAATCAGTAATGTAGGAGTAGCAAGATCACTATTATTTGAATCTTTAAGAGATGCTAGAGAAGAAAGATTTGAAGAGGCAGAAGAGAAGGTTGAATGTGCAGAAAAGAGCATATTAAAAGCCCATGAGTCTCATTTTTCGCTAATACAACAAGAGGCTTCAGGGGATAAGGTTCAATTTTCATTAATCTTAATGCATGCAGAAGATCAGTTAATGACTACAGAAACACTAAAAGGTATTGTAAAAGAAATGATATTATTGAATAAGAAAATATCAGAAAAAAATTAAATTCAAAAGTTTATTCAGAAGAAAAAGTTAATGTTTATTTTTCGGTTAGATATAGGAATAAAAAAGTATTTGATAGAATTTAGTAATAGTTATAGTATTTAAAAAAGCTGGCGTCGCGATTTACGACGCCAGCTTTTTATGCTGAAAAGTTTTTGGCATATGATACTTAACTTGACATTATTTAGGTATAAAGTATATAATATACATGAATGCTAATGAAAATCATTATCAATTAAAGAAATAAGAGTTTTGGTTAGGGGGAAAAGAAGTGCGTAAAAAGTTATTAGTAATATTAAGTGCAGTTTGTTTGATTACTTCAGTTTTTGTAGGTTGTAGTAAAGGTGAAAATATAACTACAAATAATAAAGCGGCTAGTGCATCTATTAAGCAAGAAGAAACACAGGCAAAATATTCTGGAGAAAAGGGACGAATAAGTGTTTATTTATCCGGTCCTGCTAATATGATTAAAGAGTTAGAAAATGCATTTGAAAAAGACCGCGGAGACGTTTTAGAAATATACCATGCAGGATGTGGACCATTACGCCAAAAGATTTGGACAGAAGTAGAAGCAGGAAATATACATGCTGATGTTTTCTTTGGTTCAAATCCATTAATATATCATGCATTAAAAGAAAAAGGTGCTTTAGAGAATTATGTTTCAAAACATAGTGAAGCTTTAAAAGAGGAATATAAAGTGGGGGATGGGTTCTTTACATTAGTCAATGCTCGTTATGAAGTATTAGTATATGATAAGGGGAATATATCAAAAGAGGATGCTCCTAAATCATATGAAGATCTTAAGGATTCAAAATGGAAAGATAAAATAGCTTACACAGATATAAGCCAATCATCAACTGCATTAGCCCTTACCACTGGTTTATGGGATTTAACTGGACAAAACATGAGTTTTTTTGAAGGATTAAAAGCTAACAATACTTTGGTAGTAGCAAAGTCTAAAGAAGTAGCTGATAAGATACAGTCTGGTGAAATAGGAGCTGGGATAACTGCATACGACGCTGTAGCAAGTATAAATAAAAAAGCCAAGAAAGAAGGTTTTGAAAGTAATTTAGGGATTATGTGGCCAAAAGAGGGAGCAATAAGATTGGAAAGACCAATAGCAATCATGAAAAATGATGCTAGACCAGAGGAAAATACTAAATTAGCAAAAGAATTTGTTGATTTTATGTTATCGCCTGAGGGGCAAAAAATTACAGTAAAGTATAATTTCTTTTCTGTAAGAAATGATGTTGAAGTACCAAAAGGAGCACCATCAGATATAAAATACAAAACTATTGATTGGGAGTCTGTCAGTAAACATGAGAAAACAATACGTGATGATTTTAAGAAAGTCATGTTAGGAAACTAGATTATGATAAAAAGGATAATGGAAAGATTGCGATCTGAGGTACAGACTGTGATTCTTTTTATTGTAGTTTTTATGGCTTTGCTCCTTGTAGTATTTCCTTCTTTGGTTTTAATTTTGAAAAGTGTTGGTATTTCTTTTTATGATGGAGGAGCTTTATCTTTTCAGGCTTATAAAGAAATTTTTAAAGACAGCTATACATTTTCAGCCATAGTGAACACATTAGTAACTTCCTTGGCTGTTACAATGATGACTATTTTAATAGGTGGATCATTGGCTTGGCTGGTAACACGTACAGACTTTCCATATAAAAAATTTATTAGAAATAATGTGTTTTTTACTTTTACTATTCCTTCTTATATTTTGGGGATTTCTTGGCTTGAATTATTAGGTCGGAATGGATATGTAGATAAATTTTTTAAATTATTTAATATCAATGATTTTAAATTTCAAACTTACTCAGTTTGGGCTGTAATTATTATAATGACTATTCATTTATATCCTTTAGTTTTTATGGCTTTGTCAAATGCTTTAAGCAAAACAGATAATTCGCTAGAGGATGCGACTGTTTTAAGTGGGGCTAGCAGATTTAAAGGAATTATGACTATTACTATTCCTCTTATTATGCCTAGCATATTTTCAATAGGATTATTTGTTTTTAGTCGTACAATGGCAAACTTTGGAGTGCCAGCTTTATTATTAATGCCTCTTTATAAAGAAACTTTAACCACTAGAATATATAGAGCTTTAAATGATTTGAATTTATCACTTGCAGCTGCTATAGCTATCATTCTCGTGATATTTGTAGGTCTTGCTTTTTTGCTTCAAAATTTGATTTTAAGAAAGAAAAAGTTTACTTTAGTGACTTCTGATAGTTCATTACCAAGACTTATTAATCTGGGAAAAAGGAACAAATTTATTTCTGTATTAGTTATTATTTTTCAAATATGTACTACTATTATTCCTTTAGCCACGATTTTTGTATCATCTTTTTTAAAACGATGGGGGCTTCCTTTAATATTGAAGAACCTAACAATAGCGAATTATTATAATTTGTTTGGAGCATCAACATCGATTAGAGCTTTCAAAAATAGTATTATTTATGGAATTATAGCAGCATGTATTGCTGTAATCATTGGAGCTATAATATCATATGTATCTAATAACTCAATCATTAAAGGTGGAAAATTTATTGAATTTATTGCATCTTGGCCAATGTCTTTTCCGAATATTGTAATGGCTATTGCAGCAATTTTAGCTTGGAGCAGACCTCCTATAAATTTCTATGGAAAATCTTCCATAATTATTATTACCTATATAGCATTATTTTTACCTATCGCATTGAAAAATATTAGCGGACTTATTCAAAATCAAGATATTACACTTGAAAAAGCTGCTAGAGTGTCAGGAGCTTCAAAATTACAAACATATAGGGATATAACTTTTCCTATGATAAAACCAGGAATGAAGTCCTCATGGGTACTTTGTATAATAATTGCTTTAAGAGAAATACCAATATCATTAATGTTACATGCACCAGGAACAGAAACTGTTGGAGTTTTACTCTTTAATATGCGTTCTAATTCTAGTGGTCTTGAAGCAATATCTGCAATTTCTGTAGTTGTAATTATGTTAAGTATTATAGGGCGTTTATTTGTAAGAAAAATAAAAAATTCAAAGGGTTCGGTGAGTTAATATGATTCATACTAGAATTAGATCATTGACGAAAAAATATGGAAATATAGTAGCTATTGATTCTTTAGATTTAGATATATATGATGGCGAAATCCTAGCTGTAGTCGGTCCCAGCGGATGTGGCAAAACAACATTATTAAGCATTATAGCTGGACTAATAAAGCCAGATGAAGGAGCTTTGATAATAGGGGAAGAGGCGGTATCATCAGTTAAAGAAGGGATTTTTAAACTACCTGAAAAAAGAGAAATTGGATTGGTATTTCAAAATTATGCAGTTTGGCCTCACAAAAGTGTATTTGAAAATATTGCATATCCTTTAAAAATAAGAAAAGAAAAAAAGACTATTATAAATGAAGAAGTAAAAAAAATGCTTAGATTAGTTAAATTATCTGAGAAAGAAAAATGTTACCCCCATGAATTGAGTGGGGGAGAAAAGCAAAGGGTGGCATTGGCAAGAGCTTTGATTATGAAACCTAAGTTACTTCTTTTAGATGAATCTTTGTCCAATTTAGATGCAAAATTAAGAGAAGAAATGCAATATGAAATTAAACAAATTCATAAAGAATTAGGTGTGACAATAGTCCATGTAACGCATGACCAATATGAAGCAATGGGGATTGCAGATAGAATTGTAGTAATGAATAAAGGAAAAGTAGTTCAAATAGATACACCAAGAAAGCTATATGACTCACCAAAATCTCAGTTTATTTCTAATTTTATCGGAAAATCTAATATTTTGAAGAGTAAGGTTGTAAAATCGAAAAATCTATTGAAGCTTGAAATATTAAAAGACATTTTTATTGAGGATAAGTATAGTAGTGGAAAAGTTGGAGAAAAAGTAATTCTATCTGTGAGACCAGAGGACATAATCCTAAATTCAGCAAAAGAATTAGGAAAAGGAAAAATAATTTCATCAGTATATAAAGGTAATATGATAGAATATGAGCTGAGAGTGGGAGATAGAATTCTAAAAGTTCAAACTAATTCTAAAGAAAATTATAAAGTCGGGGAAAAAGTGAGTTTTGATTTTTATAGGGTTATATCAGTTTTGGACTCTTAAAAAACACTGCTATTGTAAAAAAATAAGTGGGTGATAATATGTGGAAAAAAGAAGTATATTGGAGTAAATTTGCAAGTGATTTTGAAAAAAGGCAGCGATATGTTACAGGTGAAAACACATTTACAACTGTAATTAATGAATTGAAGAAGGAAGAAGATTTTGGAAGATGTTTGGAGTTAGCTTGTGGAACAGGAAGTTACACAATTGAGCTTAATAAAAAGGCAAGTAGCATTCAAGTAACTGATTTTTCAGATGAGATGATTAAGGTAGTAAAGGAGCGGACAAGAGGATTATCTAATATTTCATGCCATAAAGCAAATGCAATGGCACTACAATTTCATGACAATAGTTTTGATACAGTTTTTATGGCTAACTTAATTCATGTTATTCCTTCACCAGAAAAGGTTATAGAAGAAAGCTACCGTGTTTTAAAAAAAGGTGGAAAAATTATTGTATCTTCCTTTACACAAGAAGGAATGAAATTTTCTGAGAAAATAAAGATGATTTATAGGTTTTTAAAGACTTTTGGTATACCTCCAAAGGGAAGTAAAGAGGGAAGTACACCAAAAGGAGTAGAGAGATTATTGCAAAATTCAGGATTTACAATTGAAAAATCAAAGTTATTAGGAGATAAAACAAAGTGCTTTTTAATAGTTGGTATAAAGAAATGAATAGCAAATTGATTATATAAAGGCTGCCGAAAACGGCAGCTTTTGATATTTAGAAAGCCTAATAAATCTCCACTTTATTATCAATAAGTTTACTAGTTATAAAGAATAAAAGGAGAGTGGTTACAATTATATAGATAAGTGTAGTAAGATACAGTTTGTGGTCAATCAAAGCATAGGAAGTAAGACTATAGCTACCATACGTACTGCTGCTACCACTTTGTTGATTTATGGAGAATAATACTTTATTAAGGTTTAAAAATTTAAACCCTTGGCTTACTTTATCTATATTTCTCATATATATAACATTTGACACCTCTAAAATCACTCCAATTATCATACAGAAAGCTTTTCCTAATCGTATATTCTTTAAATGGGAACTGCTTAGAGCTATTGAGAAATAAAATATTGTAATTAATTGTGTATAAAAAACTATATAGAAAATCAAAGAGTCTAAAATTATAGATAAAGTTAATTTTGTAGGTAAATCTTGAAGTTCAACAGGAAAACGATTATAAAATATTTCTAAATCAGAAGGAGTATTAAATACTGGGAAAGCGAATGAGTAACTAAAATAAATTATCCCAATTGGTACTATAAATATAATTAATGAAGAAATTATTCTAGACAATAAAACTTTGTACCCTTTAATAGGTAAAGTAAAGAGAAGTCCTTCATCTTCTGAAAAAACATAATCCAGAAATAGGTTTATAGATGCATAAAAGCAGATAATATAGGCTGCTACAATATATAAGGAAAGAAGTCCTCCAAATCCATCTTCATTACTGATTATAGTTACTCCTAATAATATAAAATAGCCTAGTAGCATAATAAGTAGAGTTTTCATATTATTCTTAAGATCATATTTTATTAACTTAAGCATTTTTAAACACCTCCCTATACAATTCACTTATAGATTTATTATTTTTTTCTCTTATATTTTCAGCATTTTGATGAAGGATGATTGTACCTCTATCAATAAAAAACACTTCATCAAATAAGCTTTCAATATCATTAATTAAATGAGTTGAAATCAGAATAGATGATTTTTCATTATAGTTGTTTATAATCATATTCATGATATTTTCTCTATCTACTAAGTCTATCCCACCTAAAGGCTCGTCTAAGAGATATAATCTAGCCTCTCTTGATAAAACAAGGGACAAATTTAGTTTCTCCATCATGCCCTTAGAGAGAGATTTAGTATGCATATTTTCATCTAGCTTCATAAATTTAATTAGATCAATACACTTACTTCTACTAAAGTCAGGGAAAAAGTCTTCATAATATTTTATAGCATCTTTAATTTTCATCCAGTTAGGTAAAAATTCTTTATCAGGAAGGTAGGATACAATTTTTTTAGTATCAATACCTGGCTTATAACCATTTATTAAGATTTCACCTTTATTAGCTCTTATTAAAGAAGCTATAATTTTCATTAGAGTTGTTTTTCCACTACCATTTGGACCTAGTAGTCCTACAATTTTTCCTTCCTGGATGTTCATATTTATATCAATTAAAGATGATTTCTTAAAATACTTTTTATTTATATTTTTGATCTGCAGTAACATCTTTTTCCCCCTTTTTCATTCTATTATTAATATTTTTAATTATTTCTTCATGATCAAAGCCTAAGTCCTTCATAGATTCTAGAAAACTATCCATTATCTCATTAGCTATATTTTCTTTTAAAGTTTTTACAATGCTGTAATTCTCTGTAACAAAGGTTCCCGTGCCTCTTTTGGTGAAAACAATTCCTTCTCTTTCAAGTTCTTTAAAAACTTTCTGCATAGTATTTGGATTAACCATGTATTTTACGGATATATCTCTAATGGAAGGTAGTTGCTCTCCACAATTTATTTTTTCATTAATAATTTCATTTTTTATAAGATTCATTATTTGAATATAGATAGGTGTATTGTTCTTATAATCCAAATTTTCACCTCCTTCAAATTATTCAGTTGAAACACATCTAGTGCACTATGTATATAGTACACTGGATGTGTTGGAAAAACAATACTTTTTTGGTTTTAAAAGCAATAATAATCAATTATTCTTAAGCTTTTTAGGAATGATTAGGAACAAGTATGTATTACAACTAAAAAGAAAAGATTACACTTTTCACAGTATTATACTAGCAGGTGTTCATGATGTAAAAAGCTTAAAATTAAAAATTAGAAATGGAGAAGAAGAAAAATATAATAGTCCTTGGAATATTGCAACAGACTTTACTGTTGATATAAGTTTTTCATCCATAGAAATTAAAACCATGCTGGATGATTATGAAAAAAGCAAAGGAGTTAAATTAGATAAAGAATATTGAATATAATTGTTTTATATACAACTGTTGGAAAAGTTGATGATTTAGGATAAAATAATAATTGAAGCTATATATTAAGGAAGGCTGATATATGAGAATGGAACATAAAAAGACAAAGATTTCTATACTTGTTTTTATTGCACTAGTATCATTATTGGAATTGAAGTATGCATATTATATATCTAGAGAGTATGCAGGAGTTTATGAAATTGGAATTAGTATACCTCTTATACTTCAACCATTATACTACTATAGGCTATTATTTAAAGAACAAAAAACTAGCTTAAGATTAAGAATTATTGTGATGGGATCATTATCAGTTGTTTTACCTTTAGTAATATATTTTACCCTACCTAATTATACATATAAGCAAGGGAAACAGATAGTTAAGGAATATGTACAAGTTACTGGAAAACCTATATTTGTTGATATCCCTAGAGGTATGGATACTGTGACTTTAATAAACAATCCAAAGCGTTTATTTGTATCAGATAGAGCCTATTGTTATGAAATCAAGTCAACTGGTGAGAATAAGTATTTTTTGGTTAATCCAATAACAGGTGAAGTATATAAAATGAAAAATAAATATTGGCCTTAGTGAAAAAATTAGTTATGAAATTTGTTGATACTGCTGGTAATAATAAATCTATTATAGCAAAAGATTCAGCATCTATTGTTGAAACAACTGAAACTGAATTATTTGATAATGAATAATTGCTAAAAACTCACTCTAGGGTGAGTTTTTATTTTTAGATTATTTCAAGACTGTTGATATAAGTACTTGACTTTCCATTATTTCAAGGTATTTAATATAAATGTAACTATTGAAAGTGAGGACATAAATATGAAAAACAAAATATTAAGAGCTTTTGTAACTTTTGTAGGATTTATTGGAGCAATGATTATAACATTAATATTATTTATGTTAATAGACAAGCTTCAAGGACTTATATTCGCGCCAGATGAATATTTACTTTATATGTTTAAACCGCCATATTCTTATTTGGTTTTCTTTTTCCAAATTGAAATGATGATGTTTATTATTTACACGTTTTATAAAAATAATAAATATAGTGAGTTTAAATGGGTATCAAACATTTTTAATTATATAAAGAAGAAAATTCTTATAGTTATAGGAATTAATTTGTTTATTTTTTATATGTGTATTACTGGTGTTACAGTAGTAACTCAGGATAAAATTGTTGATTATAGCTTTTATAAACCTGCAGGTATGATATATTCTTATGATGATATTTTGAAAATTGAAACTGGATTTAAAGGCAAAACCTCTGGTGTATTTAGGAGAAATAGAAATGCTGGAGATTTTTATTATGTTACCAATTTTAAAGATGGTACTAAAGTTGATTTTTATCAGGCCAGTAGTCCCTATGAGGACACTTATCTGGAACTAGAGATATTTGATGATTTAATTACGAAAAGTGATGTAGAAAAAATATCATCTGCTGATAATAGCCAGTATTGTAATCTTGACCAGAGATATATTGATAGATTTTTGAGGATTATTTCAAATAGATAATAAAAGTTCTCATTAAAATTGGTGAGAGCTTTTTAAACTGGCTCATAGGAAAGAAATCGTTGAAGAATAACTTCTACTAGATTTCTTTCAAAAAATGCTTGAGGATTGCATATTTTTGAAAGAAAAGTAGAACTAATTCTTAAGCCGACTTATAAGTAACGAATATTTCTCTGTAAAATATTATAATATAGGAACAAAAATATAATAATATTTCAGTGGAGGAATAATGAGTGTATAATTTTATGAATCCTATGGATGGGTTTAGAAATAATGAAAAAGATTTTAAGATAAAAGTATGGGGAGAAGGAAACGTAACTGCGAAGGCTGATGAGGCAATTATTTCATTAGGTGTGGTTACAAAGGATAAAAACATAAAAAAGGCTAAAGTAGAGAATGCAGTATTACTAAACAAAATAATTGAAGGTCTTATTAAAATAGGTATTGATGAAGAAGATATTGAAACAGCAACTTATACAATAACACCAATATATGATTACCAAAATAATGAAAAAATATTTAGAGGATATGAAGTGAAACATATATTAGAAATTTCAGTAAAAGATATTAATAAAGCTGATGATGTCATAGATGTTGCAACTAAAAATGGAGCAAATGTTATAAATTATATAAGATTTACAGTTTCAAATCCTGAGCTGTACTATAATCAGGCTTTAGAAAAAGCTGTTTTAAATTCTAAGGAAAAAGCAGCTGTTATTGCACAAACTTTAGGAGTAGAAATAAATGAAATACCTTTGAGAGTAACTGAAAATCCTGTAGATAAAGGGGTGCCATATTATGAAATGTCAAAAATGGCAGCGATGGATACAACTACACCGATTCAATTAGGAAGCGTTCAGTTTAAATCAAGGGTATCATCAGTTTTTGGATATTAAAAGTATGAAGACCAAAATAAAAAAATCCCAACTCTCTAGGAAGAAGGTTGGGATTGAATTAATCTATTTTTTCAATTTCAATTGAATAGTTTCCTTTTGTTTTTTTGCCTACCACTTCAATGAGATAATCTCCATTATCTTCTGCTGTCAAAGAATACGTACCTTTATCATTGGTAGGAAAAGACTCAATAAGTTTCTTTCTGCTATCATATAAATTTATTTCTAGCTCACCATCTTCAACCTTAGATGAGTAGAATATTTTTAGTGTTCCACCTTTAAAAACAGTTATATTTTTTTCTTTAGATCCATCCCAATATCGATAGCTACTTTTCATAGTGGCTTTAGATCCTTTACCTAAAAGCTCATTTACTTTTATTGGCACATCATTGGAACTTTCCATTATAGAAATATTTGACGAATTCTTAAAGGAATTAAAACTAACAAAATTAACAGCTATTATAATAAAAAATAATACTACTAGAGTTATAACAATTCCAATTATAACTTTTAACCCCGTATTTCCATTCTTTTTATTTTCAGAGTAAGTATAATTAATATCGCTATAAGCTCCAGAAAATTCAGTAGATGATTTATCAATTTGAGATGAGCAATATGGACAACTATCCCAATCATTTTGAACAGCTTTACCACAATTGCTACAAGTGTTTTTTAACATTGTTCCACAGTAAGGGCACTTAACGTAATCGTTCTTCACAGTATTATTACAATTTGGACACTTATGGGTGTCTTTATTACTTGAACGAACAACGAGATAAATAATAAAACCAATAAGATTTGGAACTAAGATTGAAATTAATGTCCAGACTAATGGGTCCATTCCATGTTTTGGAGCATCTTTATATACGAAAACACCGATAGAGATAAGTAAAGCTACGATTAATAATAAAAATATAAGCATTGTAATAGGTGCAAGTAGTGACATTTATATTCCTCCCGAATTTAATAAGTTTTATAAATTAAAACTCATAATATATTTTTTAATTGAATTTTTATAGTAATAAATCATAAAAGCTATTAAAGCTAATGAAGATACAAAAGTTAAATAAAGGATAACTCCTAAAATTGGTTTTGCTTTGAATATGAAGAACAATGTAAAAAATTGTAAACCTGTTATTATTGATATCAAAGTAATCATGTATAGAATTATTATCTTTTCTGTTTTTTGCTCTTTTCTAGAATATAGCTTTTCTTTTGTATGTAAGATCAAACTTAAATCTGGAGTTTCTTCACTAGATAAAGCAGTTCTCAAGAGTTTATCTAAATCATTATTTTTCATAATCATCCTCCATTATTTTTCTTAGTTTTGTTTTGGCACTACTTAACCTAGATTTCACAGTACCAATGGGAACGTTAGTTATTTCTGATATATCACCATAAGAAAGATCTTTGAAATAGAATAAAATTATTGGGATACGGTAAATATCTTTTAGTTCATTAACATAAGAGTGAATTTTATCACTATCCATTTTAGATATAACTTCATTATCAGTAGATTGTGATAAATCACAAACTTTATTTATCTCTAAGTCTTTTTCTTCAGTTGATGCGAATAAGTCTTTTACTTTTGATAATAATTTCTTTTTCTTAGAGTAGCTATCCCTATAAGTGTTTAAGCATATGGTATAAATCCAGTTTTCAAACTTATTGCTTATATCATAATTGTTTATGTTTTTGTAGATTTTCATCCATGTGTTTTGAAATAAGTCATCAGCATCAAATTTATTTTTGCATAGGCGCCTACAAAGCCTGTATATATAAGGAGAGTATATATTCATTATTTTATCAAAAGCGTTTTTATTATTTTTAGCTTTAAGAATTAATTCTTCTTGTTGAATATGCATCTCCCCCTTTCAATTAGAGTATACCCTTTCTATAAACAATTTGTTCGCAAATAAAAGGAAAAAAATAAAAGAAAGTTTATTTATACAATAAACTTTCTAACAAATCCGTAACCTTTTGATTTTTGAAATATATTATTATTAAAAAAGCAGTAACTGCTTAAAAATTTATTAATATCAATAATACTACATGGACCAATAATTATTTTTTGTATAAGGTTAGTGTCAAATGGCAAATTTATATAAGTTTGCTTGCTATCAAGACCTTCATACTTTGGTTTATGATTAAAATTTATATCTACTAAATTTTTATCATGATATTTTCTAAAGAATGCAAATCTATATTCTTTTTCTTCTTCCCAAAAAGAATCCTTAAAAAAAGGTGCCTCAAAAATGAATTTTTTAACTAAATTTTTGATTATTTTGTCTTTTTTTATACTATCCTTTCCACAATACTTATAATATTTTAGTGCATTTTCAAGTATTTTAATTATTATTCTCTTTTGTTCCTTCTCATTGTATATAACATTTCTGTGCATAAATCTATTAAAATAAATATTAGGCTTGTACAAATTAAAATGATTTATTAGCTTCTTTTTATTGAACATAAGGTTGAATCCATCATTTTGAGTATAAGCTTCCCAAAAAAATCTGGAATCTTTTTTATGCGAAAAACTAATGATAAAAGCTTTTTCAAAAATTTCGTTTTTACAATTTGAGGGAGTGATGCATTCATTCTCGGCATAATTAAAGGTATAGTAAAGGCTTTTTTTGAAATCTTTATACTTTTTATTATCATATAACTTTAGCACTTGAGACAGAATACTTTTAATATACTTAGAATCTTGAATATCATTGGAAAATATACTTCTTGTAGCCCAAAATGAAGAATTACTCATTATCCCGTCTAAACCATTTCTACTAGTGTAATGATATAAAAATTCTATATTAGACATACATCGCCTCCATTTTTAGAAGGAAAATTTTACTCCTATATAATAGCATATGAAATTAATTTTGATTTGGGATACTAATTTATTTGTATATCAATTTTATTGTAAAAAAACATGATCTTTGGATTTTATAAATAAATCTAAATTTATTTCATTTCCTAATGCTACCTTAGCTGAACCTGGTAATAAAACATTTAACATAAAGGTTTTATTGTTTGGAGTTTTGATTGATAGTGTTGCACTGTAGCTCATACCCATGTAGGTAAAGTTAACAATTGTACCTTTTAAATGCCCATCTTTATTTATAAGCACATCTTCTTCTCGTATCATAAATTTTGCTATAGTTCCTTTTTTATAGGGAATAGTATCTTTACATTGTATAAGAATTTCTTCCCACAAAATAGAATTTGAATCTTGGACTTTTCCGGTAAATAAATTTGCTTTTCCAATAAATTCTGATACAAAGACATTAATAGGTTTATTGTAAATATTGTATGGGGTAGCTATTTGCTGAATCTTTCCTTCATTTAATATGGCTATTCTTTGGGAAATGGATAATGCTTCAATTTGATCATGAGTTACAAATATAGCTGTTGTTTCTGTTTTTTTAAATAACTTCAGCACTTCAGCACGCATAACTTCTCTTAGTTCCAAGTCTAAATTGCTGAAAGGCTCGTCCAAAAGTAGAATAGTAGGTTGTCTCATTAATGCTCTTCCAATAGCAACTCTTTGCTGCTGACCACCTGATAATTCGTGAGGATATTTGTCTTTGGAATGGTAAAGGCCTATTAGTTTTAACATTTCATTTGTTTTATTTTTGTAGTCATCATCTTTGTTAATGGCAAAAGCTATATTTTGCCATGCTGTCATATTGGGAAAAAGAGCATAGTCCTGAAATACCATACCTATATTTCTTTTTTCTGGAGGGACCCATACATCTTTACTTGAAATTACATTTCCGTTTAGTACAATTTTTCCCTTGTTAGGTACCTCAAAGCCAGAAATAAGACGTAGTAAAGTTGTTTTACCACAGCCACTTTTACCTAACACTGTTATTAATTCTCCTTTTTCTACAGTTAAATTTAGATTTTCTATAGTGTAAACTGATGCATTATCGTATTTTTTTGAAAGATTTTTTATTTCAAGGTATGCCATAGTTAATCCCCCTTATAGCTTTTTAACATAAAGTAGAGTGGAATAATTGATACAAGTACAATTAATAGTCCAGCAGGAGCAGCACGAGTGTAAAAACCATCACTTGCTTCTATCCATATTCTAACTGCTAAAGTATCAAAACCAGCTGCTCTTAACATCAATGTTATTGGTAGTTCTTTCATTGAACTCACTAAAACTAAAGCACCACCAGATAAAACCCCAGGCAGAATTGAAGGAAGAATTACTTTCATTAATACGGATTTAAAATTCTTTCCAAGACTATAGGCGGTTTCATCGAGATTTTTAGATACCAGTGACATTGACGATTCAGTAGATTGCAAATTACGTGACATATATCTTATTGAGAACCCTATCATTAATACTATCTGGCTGCCAATAAGCCATGAAAAATAGTGGCTAACAAAGAATACCATACCTAAAGCTAGTAATGTTCCTGGTATAACTAGACCCATGTGGCAAATATTGTTCATTATAAGAGTTATTTTTGAAGGATTCCTGAACTTAAGGTAAGCTACAGGTACAGAAATTATCATTGTAATAAAAGCTGCTCCCATGCTTACAGTTAAGCTGTTTTTTATATATCCTAAAGTTTTTAGATTAATCACACCTTCGTTCATTCCTTTGACGCTCCATGCTACTAAAGTTGATAAAGGTAGAATAACAGAGAATAATAAAACAATCCCTACAAATATCAATGATAAATATTTGAATTTTCCTAGATTTAAGGGGGTCATCTTTCTGTTTGCTTTGGGATTTTGATAAAAAACCCTTTTATTAAGGATATAGCCTTTAGCCAATAGGATTGTGAGTCCAAGTGCTACAAGTACAATGCTTAATATTGCAGCAGATGACCTGTCCAAGCTTCCTACCATTTGAAAATAAATACTACTTGAAAAAGTTGTATACCTCAGCATTGATACTGCACCAAAGTCTGATACAATATAAAATAAAACCACAATGCTACTGGATAATATAGCTGGCTTCACGAGAGGTATAATAATTTTTCTGACTATTGTTGAGTAGGATGCTCCACAGGAGCGACCAGCTTCTTCATAGTTTGCACTGATTTTTCGTAGTGAAGCGGAAACGGTTAAGAAGACATAAGGAAAAGTGAACATTGATAATACAAATGCAACTGAAAAAAATGAATAAACATCTATAGGACTTTCTCCAAATAAAGAGTAGAGAATACCTCTTGGCCCAAAGAATATAACATAGGTCAATGCACCAATATAAGGTGGTATTACTAATGGAAGACTCAATGCAATTTTAAAAAACTTTCTTCCTGGCAAATTTGTATGCTCGACAAGAAATCCAAGGGCAACTCCAATTATTGTAGTAATTAAAGCAACTGTTATTGCTAAGCTTAAAGTATTCCAAAGGAGCAAAGGGATACGAGTTTTCAGCATTATTTCCCATTTTTTTATTGGAGCAGTTAGTGCTCTTGTAAAAATATAAACTATTGGTATTGACATTATTAATACAGTTATAATGTTTATAAGTAAAAGAGTTGAGCGAGGGGGAGAACCTCGCCAGACTTTTACCCATATACTTTTGATTCTATTCATATTGATTCCCCCTAATCTGAATAACCTGCCTCTCTCATTAATTCTGTAGTTGATTCCCATTCAGGGCCAACTTCACCTAGGGATGCTTTGGATGCTTTGAATTCTTCATATTTTATTCCTTCAATATTTGGTATTATTGGAGTTTCTGCATTCATTTTTTGCTGCTCTTCCTGAAGTAAAAACTCTATAAATGAAAGAGCATTCACAGGATTGTTCGCATATTTAGTAATTGCTGCACCAGATACATTAACAAAGGTACCCATTCCGTTTTCATCTTGATCTGGATAGATTGCAGCTACATTATTCATACCATCTTCTGTTAGTTGAACTTTTAGATGATAGTTATTTACAAGACCAAATTTAACCTCACCACTACCAACAGCTCGTCTTACTTCTGTATGACTTTTCAGTATTAATGGGTCATTGGCCATAATATCTTTCATCAATTGAAGTGTTTTTTCTTCCCCAATTATAGTTTTAATAGATGTAAAGTAGGTGACCATAGATTCATTACCGGCTCTATTTATAGCAAATTGTCCTTTATATTTTGAATCTGTTAAATCATACATAGATTTTGCCATTTCTTCTTGGGTTATAAGATCTTTATTGTACATGAATATACGTGATCTTACAGTAATGCCTGTCCAAGTATTACCTTTTCCTCTATAATTCATAGGAACTTTTTCTATTTCTTCAGAATCAATTAGTGCTAACATATCTTGAAGACGAAGATATTCTAATACTCCAGCATCATTAGCTAAAAAAACATCTGCTTTAGTATTCTTATCTTCTTCAACAATCCTGTGTGCATATTCAGTAGCTTTTCCTGTAATCAAATTAACCTTAATTCCAGTTTCTGCTTGAAATTTTTCTACTAATGGAAGGGTGAATTTTTCCCTACGACCACTATAAATTGTTAACTCTTTAGATTTTTCCTTATTAGTAGAGTTGTTTTTATTATTTGAAGATGTCATGCATCCAGTAAAAGCTAAAACTGATATAAGGAGAATAGATATTATAAACTTAAAATTCTTTTTACATAATACTTTCATACTAACACTCCTTCTTATATTTAGTTGACAGTTGACGGTATACAGTTGACAGTAAATGTTGTTTCTTCCAGAAAATCTTTAACTAAGCCTTTATCTGCTTCGCAGATTATGATAAGGATTTTTTGCTGATGCAAAAGGAAACATTTTATATTGTAGTTAAATTAAAAGCTTTCACGGTAGTGAAAGGTGTCCATTACTGTTAACTGAACACTGATAACTGTTAACTGTAGCTAATATATACTTGTCCATATTACAGTATATATATAATTCTTTATCTTTGTGAAAAGTAATTTATGATAAGAAGATTTAAATAAACTAGAACAATTATGAAAATAGGATAAAAGATTAAGAAGTATACATGATAATAAAGTTTACAGATTTTAATAATTTAATGAGAGATTATGAAGAATGGTGATGAAGAGTAACTTAAAATTTGAATTTATAAATTTTGTATATAAAATAAACAAGTCTTATAATTTTAAGATTTCTTTTAATTAAAAAAAGTTATCACTAAGGAGTTTGAAAGAAATAAAATTAACGATAAAAAATGGCTACGAAGCTAAGTAAATTGGGGTTTAACCAAGTAAGAGTTTAATAAAATGATAAGGTTTGCATTAATTTTCTTTTTAATAAAAGATTTGGCATATAAATTGCTTTTGTTATTTAATGTAAAGGAGGTATAATAATGGAATATAAAAACATTATAGTAGATAGAAAGGAAAGAGTTGGTATATTAACTATTAATAGACCTTCGGCTTTAAATGCATTAAACTCAGAAACTTTAAAAGAATTAGATAAGGCAATAAATGAAATAGATAAAAATGAAGAAATATATGCATTGGTTATTACTGGAGCTGGAAAATCTTTTGTGGCAGGAGCAGATATAGCTGAAATGAAAGAGCTATCATCAGAAAAAGGTAGAATATTTGGAGAGCTAGGATCTGAGATTTTTAGAAAGATAGAACTAATGGATAAACCAGTAATTGCTGCTGTAAACGGATATGCTTTAGGCGGTGGATGTGAACTTGCAATGAGTTGTGACATTAGAATAGCTGGAGAGAAAGCAAAATTCGGACAACCAGAAGTTGGACTAGGGATTACACCTGGATTTGGTGGAACTCAAAGATTATGCCGCTTAGTTGGAATGGGCAAAGCTAAAGAATTGATTTTTTCAGCTACAATAATAAACTCAAAAGATGCTGAAAAAATTGGATTAGTTAATAAAGTTGTATCACAGGAAGAGGTTGTAAACGAAGCAGTGAAACTTGCTGAAAAGATTGCATCTAAAGGACAGATTGCTGTTAGATATTGTAAATCAGCTATTAATAGAGGAATGGAAACTGATATTGAGACTGGACTTATAATTGAAAAAGATTTATTTGGATTATGTTTTGCAAATGAAGATCAAAAAGAAGCTATGACTGCTTTTGTAGAAAAAAGACCCGCATGTTTTAAAAATAAAATTTAGGGAGGAAAAATAATGAAAGTGTTTGTTCTAGGTGCAGGAACGATGGGTTCAGGTATTGTTCAAGCATTCGCTGAAGCAGGCTATGAAGTTATTATGCGAGATATTGATGAGAACTTTGTTGAAAGAGGGTTAAAACTTATACAAAAAAACTTAGATAGAAAGGTTAGAAAAGGTAAACTATCTGAGAAAGATAAAGAAAGCATATTAATGAGGATCACTGGAACTGTTGATATTAATGAGGCTAAAGATGTTGACTTTGTTATAGAAGCAGCAATTGAAAATATGGAAATAAAGAAAAAAATATTTGCTGAATTAGATGGTATTTGTAAAGCCGAGGCTATTCTTGCAACTAATACATCATCCCTATCAATTACTGAAATAGCAAGTGCTACAAAAAGACCAGATAAGGTTATAGGAATGCATTTTTTCAATCCTGTTCCAGTTATGAAATTAGTTGAAGTTATAAAAGGAATAGTAACGTCAGAAGAGACAAAATCAAAAGTTATAGAAACAGCACAAAAAATAGGAAAGTCTCCTGTAGAAGTAGAAGAAGCACCTGGTTTTGTAGTAAATAGGATACTTATACCAATGATTAATGAAGCAGTTGGATTATTAGCAGATGGAGTAGCAACGGCAGAAGATATTGATACAGCTATGAAGTTAGGCTGTAATCATCCTATTGGACCTTTAGCATTGGCTGACTTAATTGGTAACGATGTAAACTTAGCTATTATGGAAGTTCTGTATAAAGAATTTGGTGATTCAAAGTATAGACCGCATCCATTACTTAGAAAAATGGTTAGAGGTGGATTACTTGGTAGAAAATCCGGAAAAGGATTCTATGATTACTCAAAATAATTTATATATATAAAATTTAATAAAAGACAAAGCTGGCGACCTTTTAATGGCGGTGGACTTTGCAAGTATTGAAGAGAAAATAGTGGTGGTTGGTTACTGATACTTTATGTAAAGGAGGAGTTAGAATGAAGGGATTTACAATAAATGAAATAAATATAGGTGATAAGGATTTTTTCGAAAAAACAGTTACAGAAACAGATGTTTATTTATATGCAGGTGTAACAGGAGATTTAAATCAAGCTCATATAAATCAGATTGAAGCTGAAAACTCAATGTTTAAAGGAAGAATTGCTCATGGAATGTTGACAGCTGGTTTTATTTCTGCAGTATTGGGAATGAAATTACCTGGACCAGGAACTATTTATTTGGGACAAGAACTTAAGTTTACGGCTCCCGTTAGATTCGGAGATACTATAAAAGCAGAAGTGGAAGTAATTGAAAAAATAGAAGCAAAAAATAGGATTAAGTTACTTACAACATGTACAAATCAAGATGGAGTGGTAGTTATTAAAGGTATTGCGACTGTAATGCCGCCTAAATAAAAAACATAGGAAGAATATAAGATTTACAAACCAAGGAGTGTTAATTTTGAGAGAGCTCGAACACTCCTTAGAATTTGGGAATGATTGTTTAATTTATAACAAGCACATCAAATTGACATATCGAATTAAATATATTTTTAAGGAGGAAGGGTTATGGAATTTTCAATTTTAAAAGAATATGAAATGGCGCAACAATTGTACAGAGAATTTGCTGAACAAGAAGTAAAGCCTTTAGCACAAGAAGTGGACGAAGAAGAAAGATTTCCTGTAGAGACAGTAGAAAAAATGGTTAAATGTGGAATGATGGGTATTCCAATTCCAAAACAATATGGAGGACAAGGTGGAGATAATTTAGTATATGCAATGGCAGTTGAAGAGTTATCTAAAGTATGTGCAACTACTGGAGTTATATTATCTGCTCATACATCTTTATGCTGTGCGCCCCTTTATCAATTTGGTAATGAAGAGCAAAAACAAAAATATTTAGTACCACTTGCAAAAGGAGAAAAATTAGGAGCTTTTGGTCTTACTGAACCTAATGCAGGAACTGATGCATCTAGCCAACAAACGACAGCTGTTTTAGAAGGCGATCATTATGTATTAAATGGATCAAAAATATTTATTACAAACTCAGGTTATGCAGATATTTATATAATTATGGCAATGACTGATAAGAGTGCAGGAACTAGAGGTATATCAGCATTTATAGTTGAAAAAGAATATAAAGGTTTTAGTGTTGGTAAAAAAGAAGCAAAAATGGGTATCAGAGGATCAGCTACATGTGAATTGATATTTGAAAATTGTAAAGTTCCAGCTGAGAACTTATTAGGCAAAAAAGGTAGAGGTTTTGGTATAGCAATGAAGAGCCTTGACGGTGGACGTATAGGTATAGCTGCTCAAGCTTTAGGTATAGCTCAAGGAGCTATTGATGAGACAGTGAAGTATGTAAAAGAAAGAAAGCAATTTAAAAGACCTATTGCTAAATTCCAAAATACACAATTCCAATTAGCCGATATGCAAACTAAAGTGGATGCGGCTAGATTATTAGTTTACAGAGCAGCTAGAGCTAAAGATAATGGGGAGCCATACTCAGTATATGCTGCTATGGCTAAGCTTTTTGCAGCTGAGACAGCAATGGCAGTTACTACTAAAGCAGTTCAATTGCATGGTGGATATGGTTACACAAGAGAATATCCAGTTGAGAGAATGATGAGAGATGCTAAGATAACTGAGATATATGAAGGTACTTCAGAAGTTCAAAGGATGGTAATTTCAGGTAATATGCTAAAATAAGGAGGTTTAATTATGAATATAGTTGTTTGTATAAAACAAGTTCCAGATACTACAGAAGTTAAAATTGATCCTAAAACAGGAACTTTAGTAAGAGAAGGAGTTCCAAGTATAATTAACCCAGATGATAAAAGCGGACTCGAGACTGCTTTGAGATTAAAGGATGAGTTTAATGCAAAAGTTACAGTTCTTACTATGGGACCACCTCAAGCAGAAAAAGCTTTAAAAGAAGCTTTGGCAATGGGTGCTGATGAGGCGATTTTACTTAGTGATAGAGCATTTGCAGGAGCTGATACATGGGCAACATCATTAACATTGTCAATTGCAATAAATAAATTAGATTATGATTTAATTATTGCAGGAAGGCAAGCTATAGATGGAGATACTGCTCAAGTAGGTCCACAAATAGCTGAACATTTAAATCTTCCACATGTTAGTTATGTAGATGAATTGAAGAAAATTGATGACAATTTGATATTGAAAAGGATGTTTGAAGATGGCTACCAAATGATTAAAACAAAAATGCCATGCCTTATAACTACATTAAGTGAAAATACTAAGCCTAGATATATGACGGTTGAGGGTATATTTGATGCATTTAGACAAAAAGAAATTATTCGATGGTCACTAGAAGATATAGATGTTGATCCAACTACAATTGGTTTGAAGGGTTCTCCAACTAAAGTTAAAAAATCATTTACTAAAGGAGCTAAAATGGCTGGTAAAGTATATGATGTGGATGCTAAAGAAGCAGCTAAGATTGTGGTTGATAAACTAAAAGAGAAATACTATATATAAATAGAAGTTGGTAAAAGGAGGGGTTACCTTGAATATTACAGAATATAAAGGCGTTTTTGTATACATTGAACAAAGAGAAGGTGAAATTCAAAAGGTTTCTTTTGAACTTCTAGGAAAAGGTAGAGAACTTGCAGATAAACTTAATGAAAAGTTAACTGCAGTAATAGTTGGATATGATATAAAACATAAAGCAAATGAACTGATAAGTTTTGGCGCAGATGAAGTACTTTGTGTTGATGATAAAGTTTTAGAATTCTATATGAATGAGCCTTACACAAAAGCTTTGGCAGAAGTTATTACTTCTAAAAAACCAGAGATAGTTCTATATGGTGCTACTACAATAGGGAGAGATTTAGCTCCTAGAGTATCTGCAAGAATTCATTCAGGATTAACAGCTGATTGTACTTCACTTGCAATAGATGAAGAGACAAAAGGATTATTGATGACAAGACCTGCTTTTGGTGGAAATATTCTTGCAACAATAATTTGTCCTGATAACAGACCACAAATGTCTACAGTAAGACCTGGCGTTATGCAGGCTTTTGAGAAAGATGAGAAAAGAAGAGGGACTGTTGAAGAAATAAAAGTAAAATTTACTTCAAAGGATAAAAATGTTGAAATTTTAGAGATTGTTAAAGAAGAAAAAGAAAGAGTTAATATTGAAGATGCGAGTATATTAGTATCTGGTGGTAGAGGTATAGGAAGTCCAGAAAATTTCACAATGCTTACAGAACTTGCAGATGAATTAAAAGGTGTTGTCTCTTCCTCACGTGCTGTAGTTGATGCGGGTTGGATGAATAAAGATCGCCAAGTTGGTCAAACAGGTAAGACAGTTAGACCAGATGTATACTTTGCATGTGGTATTTCAGGAGCTATTCAACATTTAGCTGGAATGGAAGAATCAGAATTTATAATTGCAATAAATAAAGATTCTGGTGCGCCAATATTTGAAGTAGCTGATGTAGGGATTGTTGGAGATGTAAATAAAGTGATTCCTGAAATAATAAATCAGATTAAAAATTATAAGAAAGATTAATGAATTTAATTTTAAAAAGTTAATAAATTCATAGGAAATAAGCCCTTTTAAATGATTATGAGGGCTTATTTTCCGTGAAGTGAAAATAAAGTTTACAGATTTCAATCCTAAATTAGAAAAAAACTGCATACCAATAGATAAGATTAATTATTGAGAGGTGGATAATGGAAAATCTAAAAGAGTGTATTGGTGACTTTGTTGATGTAATTGATGAATCTGTAGTAGTGTTTGACAATAAGTGTAATATCACAAAAATCAACAAATCGGCTAAGCGTTTATTAGGCATAAATACTGAGCAAAATATGAAAAGTGGTATTAATGAAATAATAAGTAAGTGCAATATTTTTGAAATAATTGAATCAGGAAAAAAAGTTATTAACAAAGATATTAAGATCAATCAAAAGAAACTAAGCGTTAATATAATACCTATGTTTAATTGTAAAAATACAATAGAGGTATTAGTAATGCTTAGAGAAGTCAAGGAGTATAACGATCTAGAAAATGATGAAGAAAAAGAGAAATTAGATGTAGATATTCTGTATACCATGATGAATACTGTCAATGAATGGGTTGTTGTTGTTGATAAAGATGGACTAATAACTATGATGAGCAAGGCATACAAAGAATTTTTAAATAAATATGATGTTGAAGGAAAGCATGTTACAGAAATTATAGATAATACAAGAATGCATGTTGTATTGGACACAGGTGAAAAAGAAATTGGTGAATTACAAGAAATTAATGGAAATAAAATGATAGCTATGAGAATTCCTATAATAAAAGATGGTAGAGTTGTTGCAGCAGTTGGCAAAGCAATGTTTAAAGATATAAGTGATTTTTATTCTATTAGTAAAAAAATTAGTAATTTGGAAAGAAAAATTGAGTATTATAAAAATGAACTTGGAAAGGAACGAACATCTCAATATTGTTTAGAAGATATAATAGGGAATTCATCTGAAATAACTAAAGTTAAAAAAATGGCGGCTAGAGTAGCAAAAACAGATTCTAATGTGCTTATTTTTGGTGAAAGTGGGACAGGCAAGGAGCTTTTTGCACATTCCATTCATACGGCTAGTAAACGAGCATCGGCACCGTTTATACAGGTAAATTGTGCAGCTATTCCAGCTCAATTACTTGAATCAGAATTATTTGGCTATGAGGAAGGTGCTTTTACAGGTGCAAAAAAAGGTGGTAAAAAAGGGAAGTTTGAACTTGCGAATAAAGGAACTATATTACTTGATGAAATAGGGGACATGCCTATGGATATGCAGGTGAAGCTTTTACGAGTTATCCAAGAAAGAGAAATTGAAAGGGTAGGAGGGAATATCCTTAAAAATATTGATGTTAGGATAATCGCTTCTACTAATAAAGATTTAGAGCAAAGTATTGTAATTGGAGAATTTAGAGAAGATCTTTACTATAGATTAAATGTTATGAAGTTAATTGTACCCCCATTAAGAGAAAGACGAGATGATATTATACAATTGTCAAGATTTTTACTAAAAAAGGTGGCTAATAAACTTGGAGTATACGTAGAGGGGATATCTAAAGAAGCTGAAAAGAAATTAGAAAATTATAATTGGCCCGGAAACATTAGAGAGTTAGAGAATGTAATTGAAAGAGCGCTTAATTTACAAGATACAGAATTAGTTGTAACAATAGATCAATTACCTGAGAGAATAGTAAATAATAGAAAAAAATATTATAAAAAAGGATACAATAATTTGAAGTGTGTAGTTGCTAATGTTGAAAAAGAAATTATTGAAGAAACTTTGAAAGTTAATAAAGGAAACAAAAATAAAACTGCAAATCAGTTAGGCATTAGTAGGGTTGGGTTATACAAAAAGATTGAAAGATATAATTTAGATATGAATAAATTAAAAATGTGAAATTATAAACAAACATAAGTCTAGTATGGTATATAATGGAAAATGGCATAGTAATTGCTTAAATGTAATATGAGGAAAATATTATATTTTAGGAGGATTTTGGATGAAAGAAGTAGTAATAGCAAGTGCAGTTAGAACAGCGATGGGAACGTTTGGTGGTAGTTTGAAAAATGTTTCAGCAGTAGACTTAGGTGCTTTAGTAATTAAAGAGGCAGTTAAAAGAGCAAATATAAAACCAGAAGTAATTGATGAAGTAATTATGGGAAATGTTTTGCAAGCAGGCTTAGGTCAGAATGTATGCAGACAAGCTGCAGTAAAAGCAGGATTACCTGTCGATATTCCTTCATTCACCCTTAATAAAGTATGTGGTTCAGGATTAAGAGCAGTTAGTTTGGCATTTCAAATGATTTTAACAGGATTCACGGATATTGTTGTTGCTGGTGGTACGGAGAATATGTCTCAAGCTCCTTATATACTAAATAAAGCAAGATGGGGACAAAGAATGGGTGATGGTACGTTAGTTGATGGGATGATAAAAGATGGATTATGGGATGCTTTTAATGACTATCACATGGGAATTACGGCAGAAAATATTGCAGAACAATGGAAATTATCAAGAGAAAGTCAGGATGAGTTTGCTAAAAATTCTCAATATAAAGCTGAGAAAGCTATTAAAGATGGAAGATTTAAAGAGGAAATTGTTCCAGTAGAAATTCCACAAAGAAAAGGAGAACCAGCGATATTTGAAACTGATGAATTTCCTAGATTTGGTGTTACTATTGAGAAGTTAGCTAAGTTAAGGCCGGCCTTTAAGAAGGGTGGAACAGTAACAGCAGGGAATGCTTCTGGAATTAATGACGGAGCAGCAGCTTTTGTAGTAATGAGTGGTGAAAAAGCAAAAGAATTAGGAGTTAAGCCTTTAGTTAAAATTGTTTCATTTGGATCAAAGGGATTAGACCCTTCAATTATGGGCTATGGACCTGTTGCTTCAACTAAAATAGCTTTGGATAGAGCTGAGATGACTATAAAAGATATAGATTTAATTGAAGCAAATGAAGCTTTTGCAGCACAAAGTTTAGCCGTTGCTAAAGATTTGAATTTTGATATGAACAAAGTAAATGTTAACGGTGGAGCTATAGCACTGGGACATCCTATAGGAGCTTCTGGAGCAAGAATATTAGTTACATTAATTTATGAAATGATAAAAAGAGATTCAAAGACTGGACTTGCAACCTTATGCATCGGTGGAGGACAAGGAACTGCGTTGATAGTTAAAAGGTAAAATGTGTAAAAAGATTATATGTAAAAAAAGCATACAATTTATAAATTGACCTTAATAGTTAATGGAGAGAATGAAATTTAAAATATGTTAACTAAGTAAACAGTTGAAATATAATTACAAATTGATTTTGTTAAATTCTCTATGGAATTAGTATTATTTTTCAATAAAAACTTAAAATTTTCGTTAAAAAATCTTCAAATTCAGAGAATTTTCAGTGGTTATTAATTAACAAAGGGAATTTTTAAGATAATGGAACAATAAAATAGTTTATTTACAATATTTGGCATAAGACTTGCTTTTAATATTATCGTATTTTCAATGTAAACGATTCTATTAAATTAAACAATTAAGGAGGTCTAAGTATGAGGTCAAAAATCAAATCAGTTGAAGAAGCTGTTTCAATGATTAAAGATAAGGATACTATAGCTTTTGGAGGTTTTGTAGGCGCAGGACATTGTGAAGAAATATCACTTCAATTAGAAAAGAAATTTTTGGAAGTAGGAAAACCAGAAGGATTAACTTTAGTTTATGCAGCAGGACAAGGAGATGGCAAAACTAAAGGCATGAATCATTTAGGACATGAAGGGTTAGTTAAAAGAATTATTGGCGGACATTGGGGTCTTTCACCAATGCTACAAAAATTAGCCATTGATAATAAAGCAGAAGCATATAATCTTCCACAAGGTGTAGTCTCTCATCTTTATAGAGATATTGCAGCAGGTAAACCAGGAACTATAACTCATGTAGGATTGAAAACTTTTGTTGATCCAAGGTTAGATGGAGGAAAGTTAAATGATGCTGCAAAAGAAGATATTGTTGAATTGATAGAGCTTGGAGGTGAAAAATATCTTTACTATAAAGCTTTTCCCATAGACGTAGCAATAATAAGAGCAACATATGCAGATGAAAGCGGAAATGCAACAATGGATAAAGAAGCTGCTACTTTAGATGGACTCGCAATGGCGCAAGCTGCGAAAAACTCTGGTGGTATTGTAATATTGCAAGTTGAAAAAGTAGTTACAAATGGAAGTTTAAGACTAAAAGATGTTAAGATTCCGGGAATATATGTAGATGCATTAGTTGTATCTAAACCAGAAAATCATATGCAAACTTATGGTGAACAGTATAACCCATCATATACAGGAGAGATAAAAGTACCTTTGAAATCTTTAGATAAATTACCTTTAAATGAAAGAAAAGTTATTGCTAGAAGAGCGGCTATGGAACTTGTCCCTAATGCTATAACTAATTTAGGCATAGGCGTTCCAGAGGGAGTATCAATGGTAGCTAATGAAGAAGGGGTAGGAGATGAGATGAAACTTACCGTTGAAGCTGGACCTATAGGCGGAGTACCAGCAGGTGGTTTGAGTTTTGGAGCCTCAATTAATGCTGAAGCTGTTGTTGACCAAGCTGCACAATTTGATTTCTATGATGGTGGAGGTTTAGATGTTGCATTTTTAGGGCTTGCACAATGTGACAGTTGTGGAAATGTTAATGTAAGTAAATTTGGACCAAAGATAGCTGGGTGTGGTGGCTTTATAAATATAACTCAGAATGCTAAAAAAGTTGTGTATTGTGGAACGTTTACTGCTGGTGGTCTTAAAGTAAAAATAGAGGATGGAAAACTTATAATCAAAAATGAAGGAAGAGTAAATAAATTTATAGAGAAAGTTGAACACGTGACTTTCAGTGGAGAATATGCTTCTGAAAAAGGGCAACCAGTTATTTATATTACTGAAAGAGCCGTATTCGAACTTAGCAAAGAAGGGATAGTGCTTAAGGAAATTGCTCCAGGAGTTAATCTTGAAGAAGATATATTAGCTCATATAGATTTTAAACCTATAATTTCTGAAGATTTGAGAGTTATGGATGAAAGAATTTTCAAAGATGAAGTAATGGGACTTGAATTCTAAAGTAAACAATGAAGGGTGTGTTATGGTTATTCAACTATAATATAAACAAATTTAAAGGAGGAAAATTATGTTAGGTATTATCGGTATTATTATCTCACTAGCCTTATTAATGTATTTAGCTTATAAGGGGATTTCCGTTCTTGTTTTAGCACCAATTTTAGCAGTATTAGCAGTGTTGTTCCAAGGAGGGCAACCGCATATATTAGCTAATTATACAGAAGTATTTATGGTTAACTTCGCAGGATATGCGAAAGCTTATTTCCCTATTTTCTTACTAGGTGCTATATTCGGTAAGATAATGGATGATTCAGGTGCAGCTAAGGCTATAGCTCACACAATTAGTAAAAAATTAGGGAAAGACAAAGCTATTTTAGCGGTAGTTTTATCTTGTGCAATATTAACATATGGTGGAGTTTCATTATTTGTTGTTGCATTTGCAGTTTATCCTATTGCAGCTGCATTATTTAGAGAAGCTGACGTTCCGAAAAGATTTATACCTGCTTCTATAGCACTTGGTTCATTTACATTTACTATGACAGCGTTACCTGGAACACCACAAATTCAAAATGCTATTCCTATGCCATTCTTTGGAACAACATCTTGGGCAGCACCTATATTAGGTCTAATCGGTGCAGCTGTTATGTTTGGTGGAGGTATGTATTGGCTTACAAGAAGATCAAAAAAAGCTATGGCTGGGGGAGAAGGCTATGGTGAGCATGCAAATGAAGTAATTAAAACATTTGATATATCAAAGCTACCTAGTTTTGGAAAAGCTTTAGTTCCAATAATCGTAGTGCTAGTTGTGAATCTTTTATTAGGAAAACTTGTTTTTGCTAATATGGATGGTGGATTCCTTAAAGAATTTGGTGGAATTACTATATCAAAAGTTAAGGGAATTTGGAGTTTGATTTCTTCATTAGTAATAGCCATTGTAATAGCGATTGCATTATTCTGGAAAAACTTTGACAGTGTTAAAGATACAGTTAATAAAGGTGCAATTGGATCTTTACTAGCAATAGCTAACACAGCTTCAGAAGTTGGATATGGAAATGTTATTAAAACATTAGCAGCATTTGCTTTGATTAAAACAGCTATATTAGCTATACCTGGAACACCACTTATTTCTTTAGCTGCATCCACAAGTATCCTAGCTGGTATAACTGGTTCAGCATCAGGTGGTATGAGTATTGCATTAGGAGCTTTAGGTGAAATCTATATGCAAAAAGCCACAGCTTTAGGTATAAATCCACAAGCATTCCACAGAATAGCTGCAATGGCATGTGGTGGACTTGATACACTTCCACATAACGGTGCTGTAATTACTTTACTAGGTATTACAGGACTTACACATAAAGAATCTTATATTGACCTAGCAATGTGTACAGTTGTTATACCTCTTATAGCTACTGCAGTATCTATAGTATTTGCAACTATGGGAGTTGTATAGTATTAAACATAAAAAGAAAATATTTAAAACCCTCTATTATATTTTAGAGGGCTTTATTTTGTATATAAAATTTATCCTTCAGTAGATAGAGGAAGTATATATTATTATTTTGCTTTTAAAAAGTAATCAATTAAGATTTGAAATACCGCGATTAATAGACAAAAACGTATCCTAAAGCATATTTTATAAATTGAAAGGTGTTCAGTATATGTACCTTTCAGTTTATAACGATAAAAGGAGAGTAAAAATATGAAGATAGTATTTGATCCGGGACATGGGGGTTCTGATCCCGGTGCAGTAGGTAAAATTTATAAAGAAAAAGATTTGACACTTGAAGTATGTAATAAGGTTAAAACAAAATTAGATGTGATTTTGGCACGATCAAAAGATGTATATGTTCCTTTGACAAACAGAGGACTAATGGCTAAAAATGGCGACTTATTCATTTCAGTTCATTTCAATGCATTTAATAGCACTGCTTCAGGTTCAGAAGTTTTTTATTCAGTAGATTTACCAAATGATAAAGTTTATGCAGCTAAGATATCTAGTGATTTATCTAAAGCTTTAGGAATACCTGATCGAGGAGCAAAAACTAGAGAGTTTAGAGAATGTAATGAAATATCAATCTTGTAAAATTGATGTTTCAGTTAATTGCTATTTTGATAGGCTAATTTCTTTATTAAAAAGTGGGTTTGAATATTATAAAAACAAGCCTTTGGAGTTTAAGTTAGTATTGAATGTTTTAAATGACATAACTTCTCCTAATTATAGTAAACTAATGGAAAAGAGAAAAGAATTGATTCTTAAGTACCAAAGTAAATTAATTGTTGGTATAGATTGGACTCAATATAGAATAGAAAAAATAAATATTTTAAAAATCTCTGAATATATGATTGAAGGATATAATTTATCTTTATTAAAGAAGACATTTGATGATTTAAGTATGGAGGAATTTGAATGCTCAGTAATGAAGGATATAGAACTTTTAACTACTACTTTAAAATATGGAGTAAAAGGAGAATAGTATGGTTGAATATAGTGTTTATGGAAAGGGCAATGGACAGGTTATCATATTTATTAATGGTGCAGGTGTTGGATCTTGGATGTGGCAAAATCAACTAAGCTATTTTTCGAAATTTAAGTGTATAACTTTTGATTTACCAGGGCATGGTGATAATAGTCATATTGAATTTACAACCATTGAATCATGTTGTATAGATGTACAGGAAATAATACTTAAAGAGAGTAATTCAAAAAAAGCTATATTAATAGGATTGTCCATAGGTGCACAGATAGTTCTAAATATGTTGGAAAATTACTATACAGTTTTGGAAAAATGCATTATAATTAGTGCTTTGAATAAGCCTATGAAAGTAGTTAATACTTTATTAAAGTCTATGGTTGAATGCTTTATACCTTTTGTAAAAATGAAAAGTTTTGCTAAGATGCAGGCAAAGTAGCTAGCCATCCCCAATAACATGTTTGAATTGTATTATAAAGATTCTTTGAAAATTACTAAAAGAACTTTTAATAATATTATTAGTGAGAACATGAATTTTAGTTTTAAAAACTCTAATAAAGTCAATATTGATACTTTGATTTTAGTGGGTGAAAAAGAAAAAAGGCTAATGATAGAGTCAGCAAGAAGTGTAAATGAGAAGCTACCGTCAAGTAAAGCATACATCATAAAAAATGTTGCACATGGTATACCCTATGAGCAGCCAGAATTATTAAATAAATTAGTATACAATTTTATAACTGACAAGGGAATTATAGAAACCAATATAGTGCCACTGAAGGAAAATGGCTTTTAGTCTTTTTTCTTTAGTACTATATATAAGGAATCGTCAACTTCCATCTCAGTATATAAATTCATCTCTAAAATTTCAAAACTTTCGCCTATAATCTGTTTCAATGAATTTTCAGTATAGTAAGTAAATCTTAAATCATTATAAGTTTCCACTGTATCACCATACCATAATGAGTGAAACAAAATACCGTTTTTATTTAAAACTTCCTTTTGCTTATTTAAAGATATTTTAAACTCTTCTCTTGTAAGGTGTTGGAGTACCTTATTAGAATAAATGCAGTTAAATTTTTGTGGCGTATTCATTTTGGTAGCATCCAGAAATATTAAATCTGCATCAGGATTTTTTTCTTTATATGAATTAATGAATAAATAAGAGTTATCTGACCCAGTAACAATAAAGTCATTTTTCAATAAATCCAAGTCTTTACCAGGTCCTATGCCAAGCTCTAAAACTGTAGAACCTTTTCTTAGATGAGTTTTTAATATTTTAATTAATTTTCTTCCATCAAAACCCTCTGCCATTTTGATATATTCTTTTACATTTTCTTTTTTATCATAGTAACTCATGTTTTTCTCTCCTTTTCATTTGAATCGATTAAGAAATCACACAATGTTTAGTTGACGGGTGACAGTGCACAGTTTACAGCTTAAAGTAGTAGGTTGTTAGTTATGGATATTTTTTACTTTAGCAAAAGTAATTTGTTCAAGTGAGCGAAGCTAATAAAGGCTTAGTTAAAGATTTTATGTAAGAAAATCAATCCTTTATTGTCAACTGTACACTGATAACTGTGAAATGTAAAGTCTACCCCTCCAGGAGTGTCAATATATTTAAAATAGAGATATAGTTATTAATTAAGAGTAAATAGGATATAATTTTAAGTAAGAGGATTGTTTGATGAAATATAGTCCTATTTAATTTGATAAGATATTCCTTGTCGCCAAGAGAAACCAAGAAAACGGTCGAAAGAAAAAATAAAAAAACTCTTGACAACAAGGAATTGAAATGTTAAACTAATTTAGCTGTCGAAAAACAGCGGGAAAGATTTAACAGATTTGATCTTTGAAAATTAAACAGAGAATGATAATAAATGCCAGTCAATGAATTTAAGTAATGAGTAAATGATTGAACTTTTCAAATTGAGAGTTTGATCCTGGCTCAGGACG
>NZ_BAABMF010000022.1:0-72586 GCF_050402865.1 Clostridium sediminicola | reverse complement strand
GCTCCCAGGAATTTAACGTCAATAACTCTATTCAAAATAATTTAGTTTCACTAGTTAGGGTTTACACTAAAAATATGAATATTCGTACTTGTTTCTATACTTTTATTATACGAGGAATTTATAAATTTTTTTAGGGATTTTATATATGTCAAATGCAGTTATATCAATATATCGCAATATTATGTAATATTTTTACATTAATTTATAAATTCCATCCATCAGTGCTGAGAAGAAGCATATATAGCGTAAAAGTCATCGTAACAAACTTTAGAAATTCTTATTTATTTTTGTAATATATGCGTTAAGAAAAATTATTGTTTGAGCATGCGAGTTAGAATTTTTTAGCAGATATTTAAGAAAATAAATTAGAATTTCTTAGTGAAGTGGAGTGACTTTCTAGCTATATATGCATTTGTTCTTCTATTTTTTCTTTTCTAAAACTAATTATAAGTAACTTTTCAAATCTTTTAAGGCTTTTTTCTTTATATAATAAAGCTGTTTTGCTGGCACTTTTATTTCCTTGGAAATTTCTCCTATTGATTTACTATTCAAATAAAAATCAATTACAATTTTTCTATGTTGGGGTTCCAATTTATTCATGGCAATTTCCATCTTCTCTATCTGCTGATAAGCTATAACCTGATCCTCAATTGTGAAGGAATACTCTGATGGATTTTGATCTAGTGTATGACTTTCTGGTACCTCTCGATTATGTTTTATCTTATTCCTCAGCAAATCTTTCATATTATTTCTAACAGCCATTGATACGTAAGCTCCAAAAGGAGTTGTACCTATCTCATAAAGTTTTACAGCTTTTATAATGCTCAAATAGCAATGCTGCACCAAATCTTCAAAGTCATAACCAGGTATATGGTATTTGGATGCCTGGCTTATTGCAAGTGGAGTATATTTATCTATAATCCCCTGAAGTGCCTTTTCATCCCCTTCTTTTGCTTTTCCAATTAACTCTTTCATTATTATCACCCCTTTTTTCAGTTGACAGTTTTCAGTTGACAGTTATTGATACCTTTCACTAACGTGAAAGCTTTTAATTTATATAAAAGATTAAATTATTCTTTTACGGAGTAAAAGAACATTGTTCCATCATCGAAGATGATAAAAACTTAATTAAAAGCTTTCGCATAAGCGAAAAGGTGTCCTTTACTGTAAACTGTAAACCGTCAACTGTAAACTACTCTATCAACTTACAACTTACAACTAAATCAAAACCCTGGTCCTTCCCCAATCACATCTTTATATTCCTGAAACTCATCATCTCTAACAACATCATCCCCAATCTCATCCACATCAACCACTAATACAGAGTCATTACTTACCCTCAAATTCACTATCTGGCTTTTGCTTTCAACTATTCTGTTTATACTTTCTCTATTATCAATAAATATTGGTGCGCTTACTTTGAAGTGTTTTGTTAAGGTGTTTATTATATCCATGCCTCCGTTGAATTTGGCTGCATTGTTGGCATCTTCATAGGGAACTCCATCAATTAAAGTATCACAGCATTCTTCAAGTGCCCCATTGACAAGGGTGTTAAAAAGCTTGAATTTCACTCTAGAGAATTTACTGTTTATTCTCTCTTCCAGCAAGTCTACTTTTGTTCGAATGAATTTTTCACATAAGAATTCTTTTCTTTCCAATTCTGCTATGAAATTGCCCAATTCTTTTTCTCTATCCCTTAATTCTCCCATCCTTATTTCCGCTTTCTCGTATTGAGTTTTTAACCCTAGAGAATTTTTAAGCTTGTCCAGCTCATCGCTTTTTTCCTTTCTTTCCCTTTTCAATTTATTTATCTCATCCTCATCACATATGACTTGTACCTGCTGAAGCTGATTTATTTCTTCTTTAAGTTTTTTGTATTCATCTGTTTCTTCAAATTGAGCTATAGTGAAGTTTTCATATTCCTCTTTCAATAGGATTAATTCCTCTTGTAGCGATTGTTTTTCTCTATTTAGCCCCTCTATAACCTTTTCTAATCTTTCCTCTTCATCATTCATATTATTAAGCTTTTTAGTGAGGTTTTTACCTTCCTCATTAATATTATTTAATTTACTTTTCTTATCTCTCTTAAAATTGCTCTGCATTTCTGCTTTTTTATCTTCTATACTATTTTTAGGTAATTCTCTCCCACAAGTTGGACAAACAAAATCATTTTCTTCGAACTCTAGTGTTTTTTTTTCTAAGTTAAACCATTCTTCTCTTAGATCTTGAACTTTTAGAGTAAGGTTACTTTTTTCTGTTTTTATCCTTTGAAGGTTTTGTGTTTTAATTTTTATTCCAAAATTAATCTCTAAGATTTGCTGCTCCATATTGAATATCTGCTGCTGCAGATGTAATTTGGGTTCTCTAGATCTTTGGAGGTACTCACCTTTTATTTCTCTCAATCTATCTTTTTTTGAATATAAAGCCTCCACATTTTTATCTATTTCTAAATAGTCTTTTGTAAGTCCATCTAATTTTTTATCTATAGCCTCAACTTCCCTGCTTAGAATATTCTTTCTCTTTTCTATTTCCACAAAATTCATTTGAGGGATATGCTGAATTGAGTTATTTAATTCATCTAGTCTAAAGGGAATTGACTTAATTTCTTCGTTTAATTTCTTTTTCCTAATTGCTAATGTTTTTTGGAAATCTTCCAGGGATTTATCTCCTATTAAATCTGAAAACCCTTTTAACTCTCTGTTTGAATTAATCACTTCAGTGAGAGAAAGATCCCCGACCACAGTAAGCAAAATCTCTCTTCTTTTTTTCCAGCTAAGGCTATTATTAAAATACAGTGGATTTGTAATGAGCTTGAAAATATTCTCTGGAACCAAGGAATTTACAGTTTCTGTATACTCTTTCTTTTGCACTGGTAGATCATTTACTATATATTCTGTAATATGCCCTGTTAGGGTTTTGGTAGCTTGCCCTCGTTTCTTGGTCCATTTTTCTCTATAAACCTTTTTTAGTTTTAATTCTTTTTCATTAACAGAGAGAACTACTTCAACTTCATGATTCAGCCCAGGAAGCACCACCCCATTCCTATCATAGGTTTTAATAGAAAAATCTTTTCTATCTCTGCTATCTTTGTCAAAGAAAATCCAGGTAAAGGCATCAAATATTGTAGTTTTACCAGAAGCATTCTCACCATATACATCTGTAGTCTCTCCAAAATAAATACTAAACTTCTTCATTCCCTTAAAATTCTTTAAATGTAATTCCTTTAACTTAATAATTTTATTCATATACTCCTCCTCCGAGTCGGCTTAACAATTAGACCTACTTTTCTTTCAAAAATATGAGGCATTTATCATTTTTTGAAAGAATATAGTAGGAATTATTGATAAACGATCTCTTTCCATATATCCTTAAATTAAGTCTCAGTAGGTTTGTCTACATGTAAGCATATAAATTTCTATTTTCTTATTATATTGATATAGGGTATATAGGTGATTAATCAATATAGCTACCACCCTAATTCCCCTATAAGCAAAATCCCTGTTTCCATTGTTTACAAAGCATATACCCCAGTAAAATAGCGACTTCACCCTGTAAACGCTACTGAAACCTTATGATTGCATGCTTACATATACAGATTCTACTGCGAAATTTGATTTATATTAAATTCTACGGAAACCTCTTTGGGTTCCATAATTATTATTAAACCTTAGTGAATTAACCCTTCTCCAACCAGGGGTATTTTGGATAATATTATTAATCTCCTTTGCATCATATCTAGTCATCATAGAGATATCTTTCTGGAAACATTCCTCCCAAACCATTTGAGCACATACTTTATTAATCTTAACTGCATCTGATGGTTTGTTTTGCCCTAATGACATATGCAAATAGGTTCTTCTTTGACTAATATCCATATCATACCAATCAGGTGGCACCAAGGTTTCTAAGTAAAATCTTATGCTCTCAGCAATAGGGTTTTCCTGGGTATGAGCATTCTGTAATTCACTTGCTCCCCTTTCAATATTCTTTGAAAGAGCTATGGTTTCTCCTTTTTCAAAATAGAACTTAGCTTCTGCCCATATCTGATCTACTTCTTTTTCTGTTAAATCAGTCCAAATATCTTTAGTGCCTCCACCTTCAACTGTAATAGGTAAAAATCTTCTATTACCTGTTGGATCATTTAGAAAATCGTAATCATTGGTAGTTCCGAAGAATACACATTGTCTTTTAAATGTTTCATTATACCGCCCATAAGCTACCCTAAAAGTATCCTCTGATTTAGAAATAAAGTGCTTAACAGCCTCAACATCTGCTTTCTTTGTGGCATTAAGCTCAGCCATTTCTAAAATCCAAGCTCCTTGAAGCTGCTCATAAGCTTCTTTACCTTTTACAGTTATTAAGGAATCAGAGTGCCACTCCTTTCCAATCTTTTTAATTATTTGGCTTTTACCTATCCCTTGCTTTCCAACAAGAACAACAATGTAATCAAACTTTTCTCCAGGTCTGTAAATTCTAGTTACCGCCGCTAGGAATATCTTTCTTGTAAATGCTCTCACACATGGACTATCTACTGCCCCAAGGTAATCAATCATAATTGTTTCAAGTCTTTCTTTCCCATCCCACTGAAGATTCGCCAAATATTCTTTAATAGGATGAAAGGCATTCTTATCAGCAACTTCACTGAAGGCATCATTTATCACATTAGCTCCTTTGATTCCATAAACAGCAAAAAGATAATTTCTAAGACTAGCTTCGTCAGAATCCCTCCAATATTCACCTCTCTCCATCTTTCTCCAAGGCAAATCATCTTTTATAGCAATCCTATGAATAAAATCATTAATGCCAATTTTTCCTTTAAGGGCTGAGTCATTTTGGAGAATCAAAATAACATTAGGGGCACTTCCCACAATATTACCCTTTTGATCTCTTTTAAGTTCCAAGAGCCACTCCATTTCATTTTCCTTAAAATCCTCTTCAGCAATGTTTAACTGTTCTTTTCCAAGTGTCATTTTTACTTTATTATCAGATAAAGCTAAATCAATCATGGCTTTATAAGAGGGAAGCTTATTAACTGGAGTCTCTTCCTTTGCAGTTATATCAAGCTCCGCAAATTTATGAATCCTAACAAGATCAAAGGCATTGCAAAGTCTTCCATTTGCGGGATCAGTTCCATGATGAGAATAAGCAAAATCCCCTTCCTCATAAATAATAAGTCCACCTGAGGAAGTTCCTTTAATATATGAATATCTTGTAGGATCCTCACAAGGAGCATAAATATTTTTCAAATATGCATCTATAACTTCAGGTATGGAATAGCTGCGACAAAATGCTCCCACCACACCTTTTTTTTCTTTTGGATTTCCTTGTTTATCTGCAAGTTTCATTCTTTTAATCATGGTTCTAGATGACTGGGGCCAATAGGTCTGTTCTTTCCAATCCTTGTATCTAGCTAATACCTTATCTGGATCTAACCAAGGCTCATCAATATATTTAAATATAAATTCCCCATCCTTTGAGGTGGAGGGCCAGTACATAAGTCTATGAGGTTCATAGGTTGTATCATCGAAAAAATCTATTCCAATATCTCCAGCAATTCTTCTTGAAATTGCTCCATATTCATCAGCAGTTACTTTTCTTTTTAAAGGTATTACTAATCTTAAACGGGGATTGTCCTTACTATTCTTATGGGTAGAATACATGGCGGCTCCGCAGCAGAGAATGGTTTCAACAGATGCCCACAAATCCCCCTTAACAAAGTCAGCATCAAGGGTTATAAGTTGCCTATTCACTAAGGTGTCCCGTCTTCTACTGCCATTTAAAACTCCTCCAACAAATCCACCAATATCTTTTATCTCATCCTGCTGCTTCTTTGGAAGTTTTAAATATTCCTTAAAAGTTTCTGAAGTACGAGTAGTTCTACTAATCCTTTTAAGAAACTCTGACCAAAGAATCTTTTTATTTTTCCAGCTTAATTCTTTTCTACTTCTCCCCGTTGAGATAACTATTGTTCCATCATTTTTCATTTTCATCAATCTTTCTTATAATAGTCTGTTTCAAATCCTTCAGCCCTCAAAGGAAGTGAGGGTGCCCACTCCATAGGTTTTTCCATAATGCTCTTTACTTCTTCTAAACTTCCAAAACCATTAGGAACATCTAAAATAACCTCATCATGTACATGAAATACAGTTTTGTATCCCCTTTTTTCTAGGCTAATTAATGACTCAGCTAAGCAATCTCTAGCAATTGCTTGTACTATATTTTCAACAAGTTTTCCTCCATAAGTACTTAGCCGCCCCCACTGCTTACTTTTTTGATTTATACCTTCATAGGTGAGTTTGAGTTTGTTAAAACTAGGGTCTTTTTCGATTCTTGGGGTTAAATAAGAGAGGCTTCTTCCAGAGGGAAGTTTTATAAAAAGGATTCCTCTTTTATAAATAAATCTAAGTCCATATTGCATAGCTACAACTTTCTTTTGGTTTACTGCAGTAATAGCAGCCTTTTCCACCTGACGCCACAGCTTAACTATATTAATATTAGATTCTCTCCAAGCAGTTACAATTGCAGGTAGTTCCTCTTCTTTTAGTCCCATCTTTAAAGCCCCCATAGCAATCAAAGCACCTTTCCCCCCTTGATAACCACAGGCTAAGGTTGCAACTTTCCCCTTTTGCCTAAGTTTATACTCTTCTCTTCCCTTAACAATAAGCTCCATTGGAACATTGAACATCTTACTTGCAGTCATTTCATAAATCTTTCCATGGCTTTTGAAAGTATCAATAACCCAGTTTTCACCTGCAAGCCAAGCTATAACTCTGGCTTCTATGGCACTATAATCAACAATAATAAATCTTGAACCAGAGGATGGTATAAAAGCTGTCCGTATTAATTGTGACAAAAGATCTGTCACACTAGGATAAAGTATTTCTAGCATTTCATTATCTCCTGCCTTAAGTAACTTTCGGGCATATTCTAAATCTTTCATATTATTTCTAGGCAAATTATGAATTTGAACTAATCTCCCTGCCCATCTTCCTGTTCGACTTGCACCATAAAACTTCATAAGTCCTCTAAGACGGTGGTCTTTACAAAGAGCTCTTTCCATGGCTTCATACTTTTTAACAGAGGTTTTTGATAACTCCTGACGAAGCTGCAAAACCCTCTTAATAGGACCTTCCTCCACCTGTTCAAGGAATTGCTTAACCTTTGTCTTTGATAAACTCTCAACCTTTAAACCTGTTTTTTCAAGCCATTCCTTCAATTGTGCTGGACTGTTTGGGTTTGTAAGCTTTGTGATATTAATAGCTTCTTTCATTAATTTTTCTTCATAAGCCCCATGACATTTAATAGCGTTTTGGACCAATTCCTTGTCCACTTTAACTCCAAAATCATTAATCCTTTGATCCAACTGCCAAAGCTTCCATTGTTTTTCTAGCATAGGGTAATTCTCTAGTTTTCTACGGATATTTCTTTCTACCTCAACATCTAAAACACAGTATCTTTTATAAATATCCCATTTCTCTCTGTTATCCTTTGGCAAGTTTCTCTCTCTCATGCCGTTTGATTTGGTAGCAGTGCAAGACATTGAAAAATACCTAATAAGTGCCTTACCTTCTTTCATTTTTTGATAATGACATTTCAAAATTTTAGCCACATTATCCAAACTAGAGGGAAGTCCAAGTACTAAAGCCTGAACAGCTGTACACCTCCACTGCTCCGGTGGCATAGGTAAATTAAAATACTTTGATAAACAGGTTCTTTCGAAATTTGCATTAAAGGCTGTTTTTATAATATTAATATCACTTAAAGCCTTTACTACTTTAGGAGGAATTTTTTCTCCACTTTTTAAGTCAACAACCTTTACATCTTCATCATCAAAGGCATAGGCAAACAATAAAATTTCAAAATCCTCTGCTTCTGTATAAGCATAAACCCCACATTTTCTGAGGTCTAAGCTGGAATAGGTTTCTATGTCTATAGTTAATATTGGCACTAAATCAACTCCTTTAATAATTAATCAAGGAAGTCATCAAAATCATCTTCTGCTCTACTTCTTCCACTTAATTGAGTTCCCTCTTCTAACTTTTGTAAATTATGAAGGGCGCAAGCTATTCCTGTATTTCCATTAGAATTATAGGCATAAAAAACAATGCTAGCCCTTCCATAACATCCGCTGTAAAACTTACTTTCTTCCACAATTGCCTTAAGATTTCTATCTACTATTCCAGGTTTTAAATTGCTATTTGCATTAATATAGTAAGTATTTTCATAAGCTTCATCTTCAGCTCTTTCAGCATCCCCATCATGAATAGGCAGCTTGAGATTTTCTGGTGTCACTGTTGTAAGCTTTGCGGCACCTTCTTTTTTTGCTAACTCAATAGCTTGTCCAATCTTGCTTATAGTTACCTTATCTGACTTAGGTATAATAATACATACTGAATACTTCTCATCCCCACCATTTATTGACTTTGGCTGCCACACATTTGCATAGGAAAATCTAACTTTCCCTGTTATCACCTTTGTTGAATTGTTTGTCATACTTATCACTCCCTTTATTTAGTTAAGGAAAGAGATCCTTTAAGAATAACTTCTACTAATTCTTAAGCCGACTCTCTATATTTCTTCTGCTGCTTTTATGAGTTGTCCATAGTTTTCTTTGGCAACATCAGTCAACTTAGTTCCTCCAAAGCTTTTGATAAGTTCCTTAACCTTTACTTGTTTACCTTCCTGAGCTTTCTTTGCTAGTAATTCTCTTACATCTTCTAGGGTGATTTCAATTTTTGTTTCTTTTTCTTTTACTTCTTCTACTTTTAATGGAATGTCCCCCCTAAGACTTCCTAGTGGTAAAGCTTCTGCTAAAGCCAATAGAGCTGCGTAAAGCTCTGGTGATTCTAATCTTACTTTTAAGTTAATATCCATTTATAAAACTCCTTCAGAGTCGGCTTAAGAATTACACTTGCTTTTCCTTGAAAATATGAGGCTTTAATCATTTTTCAAAGAAATTAGCAAGAGTTATTCTTAAACGATCTCTTTCATATTGATAAATTAAAATTTTAATTAGTGCTTCGAATATTTTTGTGCGTTATCAGAACGTTTTATTCTTAATTAAGTTAAAAAAATAGATTGTCTACTGTTGTTCCGAACAAATCTGCAATCTTTTTAGCTAAGGCAAGACCTGGTTTTCTTCTATTATTTTCAATCATATTCACATAATCCTTACAAATACCTAGTTCATCTGCCAGCTCCACTTGTGAAAAACCTTTGCTTTCTCTGCAATGAACAAACACCATATTTTTCATAACATTCCAACACCTCCCTTGTTCGTATAAATAAATTATATCGAATGTTTTGTTCAATGTAAATCGAACAAAATGTTTTTTTGAATGTTTTTTTCATTTTATTGACATTAATCGAACAATTTGTTATTATAGGATTAGAAATTGGAGGTGAATCTTATGCTATTTGGTGATAGAATTAAACAATTAAGAGAGCATGCAGGAATGACCCAAGTTGAACTTGGTAAATTAATTGGTGTTTCTGATAGAGTTCTAGGATATTATGAATCAAATGAAAGATTCCCTAAAAAACAAGATGTTATTATTAAACTTGCTTCAACATTTAATGTTTCAGTTGACTATCTTCTTGGTACGGATGGTTCCTTTATGCAAGATGCTGGTGAAAAATATGGCTATGTTGGTCACAAGCAAGCACAAGGTGTACTAAAGAATGTTGAAATGTTATTTGCAGGTGGAGAATTAGTTGAAGATGATAAAGATGAAGTTTTTAGAATAATTTCAGAACTTTATTTTGATGCAAAAAAGAAAAACAAGGAAAAATACGGTAGAAAGAAAAAAGAAAAATAGTTTATTCTTTTTATTTTTAACACCTATTGGGAGGGCCTTTAGTGAATTGTTCAAACATTTCAAAATGTACTATTAAATTAGCAAGAACATATGAAACGAGAGATCCCTTTAAAATTGCTGAATATATTGGTATTAATTTGCAATATAACAAAATGCAAAATATTAAAGGATTTTATACTAAAATACTAAAGAATAGATATATTGTTATAAATAATAATATAGATAAAATAAGTGCTAAAATTGTTTGTACACATGAGATTGGACATGACCGCTTTCATAGAAATCTTGGTATTAAAACGTTTCAAGATGAAATGTGTGTTTCCTTAAAAACATCTACACCTGAAATTGAGGCAAACTATTTTACTGCAGAGTTCCTTATCACAGATAATGATTTTTTAGAACTAGCTACTAATGGATATACTTATTCTCAAATAGCTTGTATTCTAAATGTTCACACTGAACTTGCAATGATAAAAGCTCAACTACTAAATTCAAGAGGATATAATTTCAAGATTCCATATATCCCTCGTGCTAATTTTTTAGGGAAAGTTTAAAAACAAAACTAAGTTAAATTTTTAAAGAAGGTTGTTTATATATGGACAACCTTCTTTTTTGCAATTTGGACAATTAGGTACAATAATTTTCTTTATTTTGTTCTAGTATTTATCACTTCTTTTCATGGATCTCAACTATTTCTTTTATACTCTCAAAGTCTCCAACACACAGTCCACAATCTGAATATTCTGCTTCTCCTAGCTGATTATCATATGGATCTATTCTGAAGAATTTTTTATCTGGTGTGAAATCCCCCTGAAAATCTGAATTAGCAACCATTCTAAATGGATCTAAGTTTCCAAAATAGTAATTCCATACTTTTGTGTTACCTCTTCTATAAGCACTTCCTCCAAAAGATAAATCAGCAAACAGCCACCCATATGGTTCTATATAGAATTGAGCCCAATCGTGGCAACCTATAAAATAAGGATTTACATAAAGTCCTGACTGCCATCTTGCAGGAACTCCAGCTATTCTACATAAGGTTATAAACAACAGTGCTTGTACCCCGCAGTCTCCTTTTAAATTGTATGCAGCATATTCTGGTATATTTACTATAGTTGAATAAGGTCTCATAAATGAATACTGTACATATTTAGTTATATAATCATATATTTTTCGCGCTTTTAATAAGGAATTACTTTCATCTCCAATTATTTCTTTAGTTAAATCCTTTAAAAATGGTGTAAATGTAATGTGTGGAGATAGTTCATCTGTATAAAAAGTTGGCTGCTCCTTTGTAACTTTTGAAGGATCTAAAACGTTATATTTTATATGATTTTCATAAGAATATTCAACTAAAAATTCATCCTCACCCTCAACAGTTTTCTCAAAATATATAGTTCTTTGGCTTGTTTCTTCTGGTGCTATAAAATTCTTTTCTGGAACAGTGGATAATATTTTAATATTTTTAATTTGCTCTGCTGGTTTTGGAATAGGAATATGTACTCTTATTTGTTCTCCTTTTCGAGATGCCTTTTCAGTAAGCTTGATACCTGCCTTAACTTTTATAGAGTATTTCTTTTCACCCTTTTCAATTATCTCATCTATTGTTTTGTATAAAACCTCTTGTTTTTTCTTACTTTCTTCATCTACATCTATTAATCTTTGTGATAATTTCTCGCAAACACTAGTAACTGTACCTAAAAATCTCCTGTTAAACATGACTTTTCCGTTTATATATACCCAATCAGCAAATCTTTCATCCTTTAATTCTTCTAATTCTTCTCTTGTAAAATCCTTAATCTTATCACATGCCATATCAAAAGCTTCATCGAAAGAGTATATATAATCCTCTTTAAATACTTTCATTATGTGTTTTTCATATTCTAGTCTCTTTTTTAATAATTCTGATATATTTCTTTTCATATATATATCTATAAGTTCTTCCGCTTTATTAAAATCTCCATACATAACACATTTTTCAACATCATCTGGTAATTTTAATTGTAAACACTCTAAACTTTTATTCATTAATGTTACCCCCTAAGTTAAACTAAATCCTACTACTATTATAATCTATTTTTTCTATATTTTAATTATATAGAAAAAATGCATATATAGCTAGAAAGTCACTCCACTTCACTAAGAAATTCTAATTTATAAATTCCTAGACAAAAATAAAACCTAGACCTCTACGATATCTTAATTATCTAAAGCAAAGCACCATAATTGGAATTATTTTTAGTCTGTTTTTAATATGTTCACCTTATTTTACTGTTGCGCCGTAACTTAAGAAGAGTACTTCTTACAGATTTGCTAATAGAAGTTCTATACTTTTCTATAATTGATTAAAATAAAAAACTGCATTTTTAAATAATGTATTAATTCAAAGAAATAATTTACCAGGTTATATACTGCAAAGAGAATTAAAAAAATACAAATAAATCGAGATACTTTTCTATCATATGCATTTTTGTATATTTTCTTATCTCTTTCAACAGCGGTAAAAACTACTAAAACAAATATTAAATAAACTGTATATAGAAACAGATTAATTTTTTTTACTTTTAATATCATTGATTGTTTTCATGAAAGCCGTAAGAGTTTCTCTATTATGTTCATTTTCATAAATACTATTTTTTATATTGTTATTATTAATACCTATAGTCCAATTATAACTTTTGTTTTTATTTAAAGTTTCTATTTTACAATAGTATGTCCCAATCTCTAATTCATATATACCTCTCTCTTGGTCATAAACTCTTGACGTATTAAGCATGTAAATCATAAAGATAGTGATTATAAAAAAAGCAGTCATTGAAGAAATTAATAATATTTTTTTGGTTTTGTTACTCAAAATATAGCCTCCTAAAAAACATGTTAAGAGCTGTTATTAGTTCGCAATTTTTTACAGTTGCGAATTAATTCACCGATTTCTTATTACATTTATAAAAACTAGTAATAATCACATATCCAAATATCAATTGAAATAGAGTTACATAGCTAGAACTATTTATCTGTAATTTAAGCCAAGGGAATCCTATTATATTCTGCCAAAACTGATTTTTACAATAAACTGCGAATTGCGTAATTGAAAAGTATAATGAAGGCACTCCAAGTAAAATTATCTTTGGAAAATTGAGTTTCCATAATCCTTCTTTTTTTATTTCACTAATAAAATATTCTATCCCTAATAATAATCCAATACCTATAGTAATTAACATACTAATAGTCAAAAGAGATAAATTAATTCGAAATTCTCGTTGAAAATAAGCTGTATACAGCCCTATAACATAATTCCTTATATATATCATTACAAATATTATTACAATATAGATTAAATATTTTAACCAAGATTTTATATTCATACTTACCTCCCTAATTAAATTGATATTAATCAATAAATCACAAGCCTGATTGCTTGTATGAAAATCATAACATATTTCTCAATTTTATACACATTCATCTTGCACAAAATAATACATTTAATTTTTCATTATCGTATTAGATATTTTAAGCTATCCCAAGTTGAAGAATCCATATCCATAATTTCTCCGACACTTATGACAGTATCATATATTGATTTTGTTATTGGTATTTTTTCTTCATACAATACTGCATATAATGTTTCTAATGCAATACCCCATTCATCATGTTCCAAAAATTCATATATATCCTCTTTGTCCTTCTCTGGAAACTCTATAATCTTCTCTATGATACATGTAATTTCAGCACTTATATTCATAATTTATACACCTCTTTACTTTGATAGTAAACTGACAATATAAGAATATTGCGTCTTATAAAATATTATTTTTTTCCCATACTGGCTTCCAATTTTCATCTTTTATATCACCACTAGTAGGCTTTCTTACATTGTCTGTCATTTCCATTTCACAAGCACCAAAGTTAATATAATTTCTTTGTGCTTGTCTTAATGTTACTCTTAAATTTGGACCATCCTTTGAATCAGGATTTTCAAATTGTAAAACGTCATCTTCCCAAAACAAATAGGACATATATCACATTTATGTTCCGTTTCTAATGTTTTATAACCACAGCAAGGACAAGTATATTTTTTCATTTTTATTTATAATCCTCCAATTAAAAATATGAGAAGTATCTAAAAATAATATTATATTTCAACATTTATTCTCTTTAACTGTTCTTTAATATTCCAGTGTTCAGGTTTTAATTCAGGACTGAACCACACCCCTCCAGATTTAATCCATTTTTTCTATATTCGTCATTATCGTCATATCCAAATTCACATCCACAACAATCACAAATATTATGAGATGGAATTTTTCCATCATTAAGGTATGGTTTTTCATCTAATACATTAAAACCACATACATGACAAATATACTTCTTCATATTCTCACCTCTATTATTGAGACCATTAGACGTATGGACTTTATTTAATGCTTTGGCTATGTTTAAAAGAACATAGATTATCCAATAATTAAATGGGATGACTTTAACACAAATATGTTCCATTCCATGATTTAATCTCTATTGTTTCGTCTTCCTCAATTTCTGGAATTTTATTATCTTTGATTATACAACTACTAACCCATGCACCCTTTTTCTTTATAACTGCAATTGCTATTTTTTCTTCTATAATTTCTTTGATAAAGTTAATTGCCAATTTAAAGTCATCTTCATCTGTTTCACCATAACCAAAATGTGTGTGATACCAATCAAACCCAACAGTTATTTCCTCATTATGTGTAGATATCCATAAATCATTATCTTTGTTATGAGGTGATGGTACTTCTATCAACAAGTATGCCTTATCATATCCTTCATATTCTTTAATCTCTTGGTACTTTTCAAATGTAGGAAATGCAGAATATAATATTTTTGAGAAATCTACAGAATATTCATTTAACTCCATTTTGTTCCTCCTTAAAATAAATCAATTTATTTCGTAATATCTAACGTAGTGTCGTAACTTATAAAATTATGAATCAAACTTAGATAAGTATCATTTACCAACCCCAATTATTATTCTCTTCTCCATAACCATGGACTTCAAAATTTAGTTCCTTCGCACGTTTATTTATTGATAGTAATAAATCCTTTTTGTATAAAGAAATACTATATGGTATCTCCCTATGATTATCTTCTATATATATGTCCTCACCATAAATAATGAAATTTAATCTGTCCATCTTCTTAATAATAAAGCGATTACATTCAAATTCACCATTTCTAATATGAGGATTTGTAATAAACTCATAAATTAAATCATACAATTCTTGAGAAGAAATCTCATCATTTAAAAAATAGTCTAATACATTTATCATAAATATCACCTCTACGATATCTTAATTATCTAAACAAAGCACCATAATTGGAATTATTTTTAGTCTGTTTTTAATATGTTCACCTTATATTACTATTGAGTCACAACTAAAAATAATTACGACTTGAAAATTACTATTCAAGAAATAATGTAACATTATAGTTATCTCTTATTATTTCGATTAACCATTCAAAGACCGTTGTTCCCTCATTATTTTCTGCTTTTTTAATATCATCACTTATGGCCGCTACACTAGATGGATGACAAGTTATTAATCGTTTTTTCAACTGGCATATCGTTTCTGCATAACCTAAATCTTTTCTTGATTTATAAGAGTCTTTCCAAATAATTGTATACTCTTCACCATCTCCGATATCTCCAAAACCACCAAAAATAATATCGTTAACCGTATCTAAGTTTCCTCTCCAAATATATTTTCCAGAAAGAACTTTTTCCGAAAATTCTTCACAAAATCCGTAGAAATCAGAAAATTTTGTTCCATCAACTGTAAATACTTTATTCAAATAATCCACCTCAATTAATATTAGTAAAAACACACATATTACAATTCTGAATTAACTCATATGGAAATTATAACAGATTTCTTATTGGACGCAAAAAAGAAAGCATGTTACTTCTACTACAACAAACATGCTTTTTCCTTTTCTATCACTACTGTCTACTCAACCCTTCACATCAGATTTCCATCCTCGCATCGCTCTAGCTCTTCGTTGTTACACTTCGTTCACAATCTTTTATTTTATTTCTTGAGACATGTTATATCCAAGATTTTAACGTCTACCATGCACATACTCCTGTGTTAAAGGATATGTTTTACCTTTATACGTAAAGTAAAAATCCACTTTGATTTTCTGTCCAGAAAAAGCGTCATCTTCTCCAACTGGAACAAATTTTGAGTTTATACTTGGTCTTCCTTCATTAATATAATCACCACTATTGAAATGGAAAATTGCTTTATATGTAACAGCATTTTCATTACCTCTCACAAAAAAGTATGCTCCTGTAGGTTGTGTTCCATAATGGATTGGCAATATAGAAATTAAACCTACACGATTATCACTATTACTAGAATCACCTTTATAAAATGCATATCCTGCAGGAAGTTTAACTGCTGTTATTGTGTTAGCTTTTTTCTTTGCTTCTTCTTTCTTCTTCAATTCTTCTAATCTACGTTTTTCTTCTTCTTCTTTTTTTAGTCTTTCTTCCTCTTTTATTTTTTCTAAGGTTACTTTATAGCTGGATTGTAACTGTATTGTTTCTTCATTATCTGGGAAATTTTCAATAATAGTTTGTAATGTTTCTATAGCTGCTTCGTATTTTTTTTCTTCTACTTCCTTTTTAGCCTTATTTGTTATTTTTTCTATAAATGAAGAGTTTGATATCTCAATCTTTTTTTTAGATAAATCATATCTTTTCGTATCTTGAGAAACAACTTTTTCAAAATATTGTATTGACTCTAAATAATTTTCATTGTTAAATTCTTTTATACCTATATCGTAATTTTCTTTTGAAACTTTAATTTCATTAACCTTACTGATTTTTTCATTTACTTCTTCTATTTTATTCTTTCTGTACTTCTTTACTTTTTCAAATTCATTAATTGCTTTACCAAACTCATCTTTGTCTAAAAAGTTTTCACCCTTTTCTGTGAGTTCATTATATTTATAAGAATTATAAGCATATACAGATCCCCCTGTACACAGAATAAATATAATTACTATCAAAATAATTCTACCAATTGATTTTTTTCTCATGTTATCCTCCTTAATAATTTCGAAATTTTCTTTTGTTAACTACTAAATTATGCTCTTTGCAATTCAACATACTCCCTTTTTATTTTCATTTATTTTTAACAATATTTTAATTATACTATATTTCCAGAGTTCACTCTATATGTTTTATATTTATTTGGTTTAGTTATACTCAGAATATATTTCCATTTTGGTGATAATAAAAAAATGGTATAATATCACATGAAAGCCAAAGATAAAATATTAATGTACAAAAGGAGAGAATAAGATTGTTTAACAAAAAATTCATATTATTTTTTTTGAGTATTCTTATCGTTGCAAGTAGCTCGAATATTCCTAAAGTTAATGCAGTAGGAATAAATGGTTGGAATCAAAGCGGTCAAATATGGCAATATTTCAAAAATGGTACAATGCAAAAAAATGCATGGGTACAAGATTCAATAAAACAATGGTATTACTTAGATGAAAAGGGCACAATGAAAACAAATGGATGGCTCCAAGATTCAACAAATCGTTGGTTCTACTTGGACTCAAATGGAGTAATGAAAAGCAATTCATGGATAGAAAGTTCATCAAAACAATGGTATTACCTTGGTTCAAATGGAGCAATGATTACAAATGGATGGGCGCAAGATTCAGCACATCAATGGTATTACTTAGGTATTCATGGAACTATAAAAAAAGGTTGGGTAGAATATTTAGGTAAATGGTATTATTTAAATTCTCATGGAATTATGCTATGTAATAAATGGGTTGATTTTAAAGGAAGATCATATTACTTAAATACTAATGGAGATATGGCAGTTAACACTACTACACCTGATGGATACAGGGTAGGTCCTGATGGAGCTTGGGATGGTAATCCTGCAAAAAAAGTTGATAATGTACCAACCTTACAAGGACCTTGGCCTGAAGCAATAACAGGATCAAATTCACTTAATAATAATTCAAATGGTAATTTCTTTACAAAAGTAGGAGATTGGATATATTATAATGATGCTGCGGAAAAGGCTTTGTACAAAATCAGGACAAACGGTAATGATAAAACCAAGCTAATTGATGCTTCAATTCGAAGTATGGCTATTAAAGATGACTATATATATTTTGTGGATGATAATTTTGATAAAGATAATGTTTTTAGAATAAAAAAGGATGGTACAAGTTATAATAAATTTAGTACAAAAATCACAACTATTAACAGTTGCGACAATATTAACATTTACAATAATTATATTTACTTTAAGAATCATTTTAGCGTTCAGAAATTAAGCAGCGATAAGAAGGAAGGATATAATCTTATTGTTCAACCCTCTTTACCCAGACATATTTATATATGGAATAACATGATGTATTACCCAAATGCCCGTGATAATGATTATATTTATGTAATGAATTTAGATACCGAAGATAAATATAAAATCAATGAAACATCTTCATATTGTTTAAATAAATATAATAATTATATATATTTTAGTAACAGAGAGGACAATAATAGTATTTACCGTACAATGATAGGTGGTAAAACAGAAAAGATTTGTGATGATACCACTTATACATTTAATATTTCAGGTGAGTGGATTTATTATAATAATGTGTCTGATGAAAGAAAATTATATAGAGTGAGAGTTGATGGAACTAATAAACAAAAGCTTTCAGATGATTCCGCCTTTGGTATAAGTATTGTAGGCAATTGGATTTACTACTACACATCTGGAACAAGAGAAGTATATGTTCTTAAGAATGATGGTAGCAGAAAATATAAGCTTTCCACTGTTATAGGAAAGCCAAACGATCAGCCACCTGGCAAAGGAAATATACAATAACCTTAAAATGTCATAAACTAAGATTTATTATAAATATTTTCAAAAGAAAATAGTGTGCTCAAATTTGAGCACACTATTTTTCATATAGTTCATTGTTTTTTACATAACTTATTTATATTTGTTGGCTACCATTTGTAATGGTTATATCTGAAGATCTATATTCAATATATTCAGTTGATTCATCATGTTTATGTAACATATAACTATAGTTTTTGCCAGTTGAATGCACTCTTTAACCATAGCTATAACATCTCAGATAATGCCTAGCAAGTGAGCTTCGGCCATAAGCTGGCTCACGAGTAACCCTAGGTGGAATTTTTTTCTACCCAGGGTTACTTGGCGAAACTTTGGTGCGCCTTGCTAAAAGCAAGTGGTCCAATCAAGTTTTGCCCACTATGGTACCGCGCATTTCTCACATTGAGCAGAATTCTTACTATAATCCAAAAATCTGATATAATTCATTATATATTTTCCAGCTAGAATAAAAATTATAGCTCCTATAGTAAAACTTAGTATGCTAGGTGAAAATCCTATTCCAGCTATAATAATTGCAAATGTATTATTCACCATATGAGCTACTATACACAGGATTAACGACCTAGTTTTGTAATATATTATTCCAAAAATTATTCCCATAATAAAAGCATTTACAAATTGAGGAATATTTAAATGAAATAAACCAAATAGTAAAGCTGAAAGTATGATTGCAGTTCTATGCTTGTACTTATTTAAGAATCCTTCTAAAATTATCCCTCTCATAATTATTTCTTCAAATATAGGTGCAATTATTGTAGTGCTGAATAATACTAAATATGGATTTAGCAAAAAACCCTCCACTAATTCCAAAATAAATTCCGGCAAAGGAATTTTGTTTGTTAAAATACCAATTGAACTTTGAAACCATAAAAAGTAACCAATCATTAAGCAGCTAATTGCTAATACAACTTTTTTATTAAGCTCTCCAACAAAACTTAGTTTAAAACTCTCCTGTTTTTTCTTTCTGATTCTCCATAGTATTAAAACAACCATAATTATATGACCTACCGTGTCTCCAATCATAATTAGGCTTGTTTCCAGCACTTCATAATCTAATGAAGCAAAAATATCTGATATGATAACAAAAGGTATAGAAACTATATTTACTATCAAAATGTTATACAAAAGAAATAAACCTATTGCTCCTAAGAATGACAACTTAAAGTATTTTATACCTAGTTTATCTTCTGTAGTATCTTTCACTTCACTACTATTCTCCTCTTCTAAAGTATATAATCTATCTTCATTATTACTTTTAGAATTACCAATTTTCATGAAATACATTAATCCTGGTACATAGAGTATTAGCATTATAATAACTCCTATTATTAATTCAAATGTATTCATATCTTGGGGAGCACCAATAAAGATTTCAATAATCGAAAGGCTAAGAGCGAAAATAATTCCTTTTCTCGCAATTTCTTTTTTAGAGAAGATCCCAATGCTAGATACTATTAAGATTACCCCAATAATCCTAATAAATATATTATCAAAGTTATAAAATCTACTGTCTTGGGCTGAACCACCTATTAAATCACCTATCCCAATTATTAAATATAGAATAGCAAATAATCGAACAGCAATTTTTGATTTTTTATTTTTTCCCATGCTTTTCCTCCTAAGTTTTATTTTTTATATTCTCATATTTATAAAACTTTTAATCACATTATTTATCATGACAAGTCTAAGATTTATAAGATAATTTCTAATTTTTATTAAATAAGGTTTTAACTTTTCCAACATCGGTTCTGTATTATTTTTGATAATACGTTGATACTCATACGCCTCCCTCTTCCTTTGTTCAATAATACTCAAATAACTAAATATTCCTCTTCGCTATCTTAACATTAATTCTCATTAGTTGTTTTTTTATATCACAAATATTATGAGATGGAATTTTACCATTATCGTGGTATGATTCTTCTTCTAATCATTGCAAAATAATCATTTTCACTTCCAAGTGTAATCATTTTGGACTCGCTTCTGTGATTGTTACAAGGTATTTTCCATTTGGTATAATTTCTGATACGCTCTTTAAGAAATTAGGTTTAATTGAAGTTAAGCCTTCTTTCAATTTGTTTGAAACATTACGCGGTGAAATATGTTTATTAGCTCCATCTAATCTTTTGAAGAAAAAATTACAAGTCCCACAAACATTTCCTATATGATATGCTTTTTGTTCATCAATAGTTAAATATCTGTCCCAGATCTTCCAATCTCCGCCCCCTTCAGTAGTAAATGAAATTATCGAATTAGAATTAGTAATATTATATTCAATTTTATCTAATACTTTTATCATAAACTATTACTCCTCCTTAATCATCTTCTTCTAAAGGAAAATGAATCCACTCCCAATATTCCAATATCTCTTTCTCAAATATATCGTTTTCAGAATTATACATATGTGTATGCGGTACTGGAAATCTTACTTCCTCTTCCTTAAAACCCTTTCTCTTTAATAATTCTTTTATCTTATTAATATCATCATAAACATAAATTACATTATGATTATCATATACTAAGATTTGTTTTATTCCTTTGCTATTTGCTGAACATATCCACAAATGATGACGACCATCAGTTTCGAAAAATTCTCTAAAACTATTGCATAATTTATCTACGTCTTTATATTCTAGAGGAAATGGACACTGATATCTTCCTAAGGTATTTGTATCCATTCTTGAAACTACAAGTACATATAGAATTGCTAAAGGAGATTCAAAGCTTTTAGCTATTTCTAACATCAAATCAATTTGATTTTCCTTAGGAGCTATAACTATCCTTTTAAAATTTGGATATTCCTCTAAACACCAAATATCATTGTATTCATATTTTATATCCTCATTATCCTTTTTTATAGTTCCAAATTTAAACTTTCCCATACGAAAACCTCCTTTAGAAAATCGTTATTCTGTATGCCTACTAAGCCTTATAAAAGAAAATCCATCATACATTACCTTTCAAAAAAAGACTTACAAACACTATATTCCCATTCTAACCACATGCCTTAATTTCATTTATAAGCCATTCACCACCTATAGTGATAGTGTTTTCGTGTGACACATAAATTAGCCAATCTTTTTCCGTTGAAAACCAATAACCCTCACATAGAATGAATTCTGGATTAAATATTGAGATATTTATCAAGTATATCAATACAGTACTTTCTAGCTGAAACATGTAAACCTCTAATAAGCTCGTTCATTATTATCTCCTCTCCAACCTCTAGTTGAATTTCTGATAAATAATCTACATCAAGATTTAAACTTCTTTGTCATTAGCTTAAAAGTAACAAATTTTTCTAATTTAAGTTAATCAAGTAATTCAAATACATCTATCTTCCAATCTGCATTAGGTTCTTTAAAAAGCCTTACAAATACTCTTTGGCTTCTTTTCTCACCTTTTACTTTAATTTTATAAACAGCTTCACCATAACCATTAGTTATGGAAATTGAACCTGTTGGCATAAATCCATACCCTTTTATTTCTCCTATTTCAGATTTTAATTCAGAACTACTTTCAATCTGAGTAATTGCAATATCATATGCTCTATTATTCTTCATGATACTCCCAATGCCACCTACTAATAATATTATTAATAATATAAAAATACTAAATGCAATGGCTATTTTTTTCATAATTTTCGTTTTCGATAATGGAGGGTTCTTCTCATATTTATTCAAATAATTCTCCAAAGCTTCCACATTCTCTTCCTCAGTTTTTTCAAGTTTAACAACTATTGTTTTAGCTAACATATCTCCTAGTCTTAACCCCTGAGAACTAAAGGCAATGACTAAAAATTCTATAGGCCATATAATAATGGTAAGATTTCTTACAAGTAACCTCCATTTTTGAGGAACTTTTTTTGGATTATCAACACTTCTTACTCCTATACTAAATACTCTTTTACCGATACTTCTACCATCTAGAAAGTCTTTCATGCCATATATAATTGGACTAAATAATAATATTAATAATGTAATCATAGAAATTATATCGCTTTCATTAGTTGAACTTATTATTGCATTGAATACTATCACCATAAACAAAACAGTTATTATTATATGATCTATAAGAAATGAAATCATTCTTTCTCCAATACTGGCTGTTCTTTTGTAACTTAATTTCATAGCACTCATTCTTCCTTTCTACAAAAAATCATATTCAAATCTATAAGCAAATTGACCCTTAACATTATGATTTAAATTAAGAACAATCCCAGTTATACAATACATTATTAAAATTCAAGTTTAATAAATCCTCTCTCTTAATAAAGAAATTAGCAACTCCACAATCTCCCCACATCATATTTAAGTTATCATCTGAATCTAATTGTAATAATAATATTTCATAATCACTAAGCTCACTTTCTCTTGGATCACATTGTGTAAAGTATGCATAACCACCAATCTTATGTCCATCACCTAAGAAATTTTCATAATAAAAGTCTTCTGCTTCTTGATCAAATTCATCAAAAAATGAGTATGCAGACGTTCCTATATAATTTTCAAATTGATAATCTTCTATGGAAACAGGTTCACTATCTTTGCTAAATATCATTCTTCCTTCTTCAGATACTGGAAAATATTTATCATCAAGATTGTCTAAAAAAGAAAAATCTTCAACGAGCTCATCTTTATTCTGAATTATTTCTTTATGATATATAACTCTGAAATTATCTTGACACCTTCCATCATCAAAATTCATTCCATACACGTCATCTTCTGCAGAAATATAAAATTGCAAAATACCTTCTGATGGGAATAATCCAATATGTGGAAGTTCAGAAAAATTTATTTGCGCCAATATTCTCATTGGTTTCCCATTCTTATCTTTGGGATAATTTTCATTGCTACGAGGAAAATATGGATATCCACCAATTTTACTTTCCCATAGGGTTGTCTTTGTTTTCTTACTTGTTACTCTAATAAAAGGTTTAATTGATTTCTTTATTGTATTTTCATACTCTTTTAATTGTTTTGGTAATTCTAAATTCATTTCTTGCATAACTTTACCTCACTTATCATTATTATATTAAATAAACACAGATAAGTTTTTATAATCTCATCTGTGTTTATCTATCCAAACTCTTTCTTAATCTATCTTATACTATGATAGATTAGAATTTACAGTACATTTAGGTAATGCATGGTCTAACTCTTTTATATCATCATCACTAATACCGTTTCCTTGTAAATTAAGTGTTCTCAAATTAGTTAATTCCTTCAATGGTGTTATATCACTAATTTTATTTCTATACAAATAATTATCATTACTCTAATCTTAAATAACAGTTTGGTAAAGCATTTCTCAGTTCTTGTATATCATTCTCACTAATTTTTATATTTTCTAAATGGATCGTAGTCAGATTAGTTAACATCTTTAATGTTGTTATATCACTAATCGGATTACTTGTTATATATAGACGAGTTAAATTAGTTAATCCAGCTAATGAGCTTATATCACTAATGCTATTATTAGATATATAAAGACATTTTAAATTTATTAATTCTCTTAATGCAGTTATATCACTAATTTGGTTGCCACTTAAAAGTAGAGTTTTTAAATTAGTCAATTCCTCTAATGCAGTTATATCATTTATTTTATTATACTGTAAAAAAAGTTCTGTTAAATTAGTTAAATCACTTAATGCTTTAATATCTGTAATTGAAGTATGAGTTATATCAAGATATTCTAAATTAGTTAAGTTCTCTAAGGGGGTTATATCACTAACTCTAGTATAACTCAAATCAATAGATGTTAAATTGGTTAATCCTGATAATGCACTTATATCACTAAGAAGATTTTCATGTAGATCAAGACTTTCCAAACTTGTGAAATTCTCAATTCCAGATAAATCTATAATACCTGTATTCATACCATTAAATTCAGTTATTTTATCAACATCACTTTTATATATAGTTCCCGTTGGTTTATCTATAATATCTCTTACTTTTTTTTCTAGAATTGTATCCTTAAATGTTACAATATTATTAACTATACTTGCTGGTTTACCATCCCAAGCTCCATCAGAACCTACTTTATAACCATCTGGAGTGACTGTACTAACTGCCATATCACCATTAATATTTAGGTAATATGATTTTTTATTGGAAGTAATCCACTTATTTGATATCATTATTCCATCAGAATTCAAATAATACCACTTACCACCAGTTTGAACCCAACCTTTTTCAATAGTTCCGTATACACCCAAGTAATACCAATGATTTGCTGAATCTTTCGCCCATCCATTTGTTATCATTGCTCCATTTGAACCTAGGTAATACCATTGCTTTGATGAACTTTGTATCCATGCGCTACTTTTCATTACACCATCTGAGTCAAAGTAAAACCATTGCTCTGTTGAATCTTGTAACCATCCATTTGTTTTCATTGCCCCATTTGAGTCCAAATAATACCAATTACTTATTGAATCTTGAAGCCATCTATTTGTTTTCATTGACCCATTTTCATCTAAGTAATACCATTGCTCTTTTGAATCTTGTACCCATGCATTTTTTAGCATTACCCCGTTCTTATAGTATTCCCAGGTTTGTCCACTTTGGTTCCACCCATTTATACCAACAGCATTAGTTATAGAATTACCAAAACTAGAAACTATAATTAGAACACTTAGCAGAATCGGTACAAATTTTTTATTAAACATTCCCAACCTCTCCCTTAATATATCAATATTTCTTCTTTTGATTTTATATAGTATTATATCATTATTTTTAATAATTATGTAAATGTAAATATTGCCATATTGTATCGAGTTTAAGTTTGCAACTTAACTTCTCTTCCTGTACTTTGAGAAGCTGATTCATCATGATTTTTCAACATAAGTTTATACCCCATGCTTGGAAGTTATTTATCAAATAAATAGGTGTACCCAAATATAAAATGAGTACACCTATAATTTAGAGTTATGTAATTTTTCTTTTAATTCATCTAACACTTTTTTCCGCTCTTCATAGCTTTCTTTATCAGATTCTTCCCATAATGCAAGGTCTGCACCACGTTCAATTAAATTAATAGCCTTGTAACGTATATCTTCTCGAAGACAACCCTTCTCTATTTGTATTGCTGCCAAACCAATATAGACCAAAGACATTCCTTCTAGGTCATCTTCTACATCAAATTCTTCTGAATATTCATTAATTATTATTTGAGTTGCTTCTTCAGCAGATAGTCCTTCTTCCAGATAATCAATAAAATCATCTCTTACGTCGCAAGTAGTATCATCCTCAAAAATTCCTGTTCCCCAAGCACCCATAGTATTCCTCCTAAACTTTTATACATTATGGTTATTCCACAAAAAGTAATTTAGTTGAACTTCAACCACAATATGAATTGTCAAAAATCTTTAATCTGCAATATATAGCGTCAGAACGCGTCAACCCAGAAGAACCAACCCATACTATTTTTAAACTGTCTTTCTAATCTCAATTTCATTTCGATGCTTTGATTTTCCATATTCCTCCCCTATCCATTAAACTATAACATTTACAGAATTAAATTGTAAACTTGAAATTCTTACCAAAACGTATGTTAACTCTAATCTACTGAAGTTAGGTATCCTCCATTTATTGGTTGCTAACTAATTAAAAATTCATGTTATAATATTAGAGTAATTATATAATAAAATCACTTTTTAGTAAGCAACTCTTTTATCAATGCCACTAGTATTAATATTGTATTAGAAAACATTTAATTTAAAGCAAAGGAGTTCTATAAATGATTTTTAATTTTAGACTACCAGAAAAAAATAGCCCAGAAATAGTTGTTAAAACTTCGATTTGGAGCAAACCCAAAATATTTGTTAATAACATTCAAATGAAAAGACTAAAAGAAAAAGGAAAGCCTTACTCAATTACTATGAGTGATGGTACAATCAGAAAAATATTTATGAAATTAAATCCACTTGATCCTGTTCCTAGAATATTTTTCGGAAACAATGAAATTCTTTTGGCAAAAAAATTACTATGGTACGAATATCTAATTGGTGGATTTCCACTAATACTTATTATCATTGGTGGTGCTTTAGGAGGTGCTATCGGTGTAACAGCCAGTGTTTTCAATTTTAATATTTTTAGAAAAGAATATTCTCTTTTTACCAAAATTCTTTTAACTACAGCAATAACAATAATCTCATTTACTGCTTATTTAACTGTAGCAACTATTTTTTTTAAAGTAATATAAGACTTAAACCACAAAAAGTAATTTAGTTGAAATTCAACCACAATATGAATTGTCAGTATTCTTAATAGATTAACTTACTTAGGTATATATTATAAACCCAGTAGAATAACTACTGGGTTAGTATTAGTATGTTGAATCATAATTTAAATAAAAAATACTTTATGAGACATTTATACTTTATCAAATGTTTCATTAAAAAAAAACAATTAAATCCTCTTCTATTTTCATCATAAAGTCAATAGATATATCCTTTATTTGACAATCAACTCTATTAGTGAAAATAATTTTATCTTTAGCAAATCCATTATGAATATTGTGCCAAAATAATCCTACCTTATTGATTTTATACTTACCTTTTAATAGGTTTATTATTTCAATCCATCTTAAAACATCATCCTTATACCCTTGTTTCCTCTCTTCAAATTCATCCACAATTGATTGAACTAATAATGGGTCATTGATAGTTTTAAATATAGTAGATAGATCTTTGTTGTATATATCGTATGCCCCTATACCGGTATCACTATCACATCCTGTTTTAGTTGCTTGAACAATAATTTCATCATCTAAAAGTTGATTATTAACATACTTATTACAGATTTCATATAATCCTAAATCAAACTTTTCTTTTAGACTTTCTAAAGAAGTCAAATCATAATTTTTAGAAATAATCAACCCTAATATTACACTCATATTATCCTCTCCAAATTATCTGAATATAGTTACAAATTACAAATTGGGATCATGACCCAAGAATACATGTCCTCTTGCAGCATAAGAAATTGAATGATAATGCATTAGATTCCCATCCTTAAATCGTATTCTGTTATAGTTTTAAAGTTAATTGTTTTGATAACTTGTTTGAGAATTCATTTTTAGGATTGATAGCCAAAGCTTTATTATTCCAAACATAGGAATTCTGAAAATCACCAATTTTATAGTAGCAATATGCAATATCTAAGATATTATCAATATCATCTGGCTCGAAATCATTAAAAACTAGAAATTCTTTAAGTGCTTTTTCATAATCTTTCATACTGATATATACCTCGGCTTTATATGCTATAGCTTCAACATAATCGCTGTCATATTTATATGCACATGTAAGTGCATTTAATGATTCTTCATATAAACCTAGTTCGTAGCAGCATATTCCAAGGTTTAAGTAAGTCTCTGGCTGATATTGGTCTAAATCTAATGATTTCTTATAATACATTTTTGCTTTCTCAAAATTACTAACTCTTTGATAATACAATCCTAAGTAATAATATCCATCTTCACTAAAAGGATTAATATAAATTGCTTTTTCAAAACTACTTAATGCCTTGTCAAGATCACCCAATTTCAAGTAAACTCTTCCTAAATTAAATACTGGCCTTTCAGAATAAGGACAAGATGATATTATGGAATTAAAAATCCTAATTGCAGTTTTATAGTCACTTAATCCTAAATAACAACAACCAATATAATTTAAGCAATCATATGACTCTTTTATTTCAAAACATATTTCAAAGTATCTAATAGCTTTCTCATATTCACCTTTAATATAGTACTTCTCTGCAATTTCAAAATTCTCTTCAAAATCCAATTTATCACACCTCTTTAATATCTGTTCCTCATCCACCAAATGCTTTAATTATTAATCTTGCATAAGATGCTTTCATCGAATGTTTAGAAAGTGGTTAATCAAGTCATTACTCAATTTCTTTTTTTGACCTAATCTTTAGTTTCTTTATTAAATCAAATCTTATTACTAGAAAAGCTATTGTAATCATAGTAAATATGATATTACTTACATTCATAGTAATTAACCCTAAATTCTTTAATGTTGCTTGTATAGATAATAGTAAAAAGTAGATAATTACCATAACTTTATACATCCTATTTTTATCTCTAAATTCATTCAATCCCCTCCAACATTCACCTATTTCATATTCATCTTCAAATAATTAATAAGATCTTCTTCACTTGTAGCAATATAATCAAGAGGTGAAAAAATCATAGGATTCAACTTTTCATTAACGAAAGCTGCTCTTTTATCTGTATGTAAACCAACAAGTATTCTTTTCTTTTTTTCTAATTCCGTGTGCAAATGTGCCATTCCCAGTGCAACAGCTGCACCTTCATCAGGTATTCTACCATCTAAAATATAAAGAAAAATATCTGACTTAAACAAGTGTTCCTTATCCATTTCAAAAATCTCCCTTGCTCTATCCTCAGTAGCCATACTAATATAAGGTTCCTTATTTATTTTATCTCCATCTCTTTGAGGTAAAAAAACATCATAACCTAATTTTTCAATTTTCTTGGTAAGATTAATATTAAAATCTAACTCAGCCCTACAAAATAATGGTGCTGCAAAATACAATAACATTTTATATTACTTCCCTTCTCATACAAATTATTTACATTATAGCTTATATTTTTTAATATTTAAACCCACTTAAAATACTTTATTCATTTACATTTTTTTGTACTAAAATCTTTATCTATTTTTCTGAAGAAATGCAATGCCCTCAGTTACTCTTTAATATAAAACAAGACCTAGACATAATTTATTTCAAATATGTCTAGGTCTATAATTAATATTTCAACGTGTACCCAAATATAAAATGAGTACACCTATAATTTAGAGTTAAGTAATTTTTCTTTTAATTCATCTACAACTTATATCTCCTCAACAAACATTTCAGTATTTTCAGTAACTTCAATAGATTCCATTGATTCTAATTTTTTAAGTGCTCCTATACCCTTATATATTGAATATAGTACCCATATATGAAATCCTATACTAATAAAGTCTTGTATATAGATAAACACCAAAGTATCCAACCCTAAAACAATCATTCCTAGGATAATAGCCCATTTCTTTCCGTTATTAGCTAGTTTCCCAAACACAATAAAGATACCTATGAGGATTATATTAATGATAATTCCAACAATTAAAGCAGTATTTCCATAATAATAACTAAACTCATAAGAAAAAAGATCAACTATCTGGGTTATCCCTAATCCTATAACAAAATTAAAACCCAAATCAAATAAAAAACAAATACTATTAATAAGAGATAATCCTGCAATCCAGAAGAACCAACCCATACTATTTTTAAACTGTCTTTCTAATCTTAATTTCATTTCAATACTTTGATTTTCCATATTTCCCCCTAAACATATTTATTTTTTTAGTTACTTACAATAAATTATCTATAAGTAGAAGTATCCATAGTTTTCTCGATATTATCGTTTACTTCTAAGTTATTTGTCATGAACCTTCCCCCTGTCCATTAAACTATAACATTTACAGAATTAAATTGTAAACTTGTAATTTATACCAAAACGTATGTTAACTTTAATCTACTGAAGTTAAGTATCATCCATTTATTGCTTATTTAACTGTAGCAACTATTTTTTTACAAGTAATATAAGGTATTGGTAATTATTAAATTAATTCTTAATAATATATTCCTTTTTAGTCAATTAAAAACTCGAAAGCTAAGTAAATGTACAACATATCAAAACCCAGTAGAATTCTACTGGGTTTTTGTTAAATTATTCTTTATGGACAACTTCTTATATTTAAACAAGAGTTAAGTGGTACCTAACCCCTTAACCAAGGAGCTTGAGCCCGAGCTTTTTAAATTTTCCAAATGTCATACCAATTTTAGGGGGGATGATATCTTTTTATACTATTTCATTTTTGATTGATTCTACTACATTACTTTTCTTAACGTATGTTGAAGAAAAATAATACGATAAGAAAATAGATGCAATTATAAGGGCAGTATACATTAGAACTACTCCTAATGGAGAAACAGATATAAATTCAGTCCATGTGATTAGCGTTAATCTTAACATATACCAACAAATAAACAATACTATTGGTATACTAATAATAATTGGTGTTACCGCAAAGAATATACCTTCTAGTATCAACATTTTATTTAATCCCTTTGGCGTCAAACCTACTGATCTAAGCATAGCAAATTCTCTTTTTCGTAATCTAAGATTATTGGAAATTGTAGAAAAGGCGTTAAAAATACCAATTAACCCAATCATTAAAGATACAGCAAAAACACTAATAGCCATAGCTTTTTGAACTAGATCTTTATGATTTTTTTCTTCCAATAGACTCCATACATTAAAATCATCAGATGCAAGATAATAACTACAGATCTGATTTATTTCTTTATTTACACTTGGACTAACCTCATCACCCACCAACAAATCAATTGACATACGACCGTATTCAAGCATACGATCTGGCATAAAATTACTAACTATTTTTTGATATGTTTTCATAGGGACTATATAACATATAGTGTATTTATTAGTTTTTAGTTCACCTGGAGAAATCTCTGTAACAGCTCCAACTTGAGCATTAACTTTATAATTTGTATTAATATCCTTATCTACTTTTTCATGTAAAACTAGTTCTTCGCCTTCATTTATATTTAATAACGGTATGTTTTGTTTAATTTTTGAATCCTTTGGTATATGACATGTGCTGTCTAATAATATTCCTTTTACTGTATCATCTTGATAATATATTTGTGGATTAGTATCAACTTCTTTACAATACTTTTTAAATGATTCATCACTCAATCCAACTAAATTTGTTATAATTCTATGTTTTCCCTTTTCATTTAATACAGGATATTTCATTGTATTTACTTCATCAAACCCTCCAGATTTAGCAAAAACTTCTGACTCCTGTTCTGATGTTATATAGGTTGCAGTACGTACTTGTCTTCTAACTACACTATCCTTAACTTCATGTAGTAAAAGAATTTTATTTATCATCTCATCACTTGGTTCATCAATAATATTTAGATTAACCATCATATCATATTTAGTCATGTCATCATCCTTAGCCTCAGCTAAATTTAATATTGATATAATGCTAACATACCCTACTGTTAAGATAAAACACATTGAAAGAGATAATACAGCTGTTCGTAACCTTCTTTTGTTAGCTAAAAATTGTACTCTTGCTAGCTCACCTTCTATACCAAATATTTTATTAATTATTGGGTGAAATTTTTGTTTTTTAATTTTTTCTTTATTACTATTATGACGTATTCCAACAATAGCTGATACTTTAGCTACTTTTCTTGCTGGGATATACGCTGATATTAAAACAGTAATCAATGAAATAATAATCGCAAAAACAACTACTACCCATGAAAATGAAATATCTATCTTCCTAAAATCTTCTGTAGCACTAAGAATTTCATTAATTTTAAAAACAACCATATTACTAAATAAATACCCTATCATGATACCAACCGGTAATTGAACAATCCACAACACAAACCCTTCATAGAGAACAGAATACCTAATTTGTCTTGGAGTTGCCCCTATACTTTTTAGTATCCCTAATTGCTTAATTCTACTGTTAGCAGATAAAGAGAATGCATTATAGATAATAAGAATGAACGTTCCCATAACTAATAAAGTTAATATTATTATCATTGCAATCACTGTCATAAATTGAAGGTTTTCATTATGCTTATTATTAATTCCATATAAGTTTAACAATGGTTTATTATAACGAATTTTATACTGTCCATATTCATCCTTAGTTAATCCAGTAGTCTTAGCGATTTGCGGTAATACTTCATAAATTTTATGAGGTTTCTCAAAACGCATATAAACTGTAAGTTCATCTTTTGGTTTAATTTGTGAAGTATCCAAATATCCCATAGCAACATATCCCGGATATGCAGATCCTTCTGAAATATCTACTTCTCCGACTATGGTATACATCTTAGTAGACATTGTCTTGAAAGATTCGCCTGAGTGTTTGAGATCTTGGGTTTTCATTATTTTGTTACCCAACATACGATTGCCTATGGGAAGGGTCAACTTATCACCAATTTTATATGAAGGATTATCTGCGAAGAATATTTTTGCCACAACAATTTCTCCAGGCTTTTGAGGAAGTCTACCTTCTGTAAGAGTATTTTTGAAACTCATATCCGACCAAAAATTTGCATCTGCATCTCTCATTAATAGATACGGACGTTTTGTATCAGAAAGTTTAGCATTCATCCACGTACCTTTAACCATCGTGGTTTCAACTTCTGGGTTTTCTGTTACATATTTAAATTTATCACCTGATATAGAGTCCCATAATTCACCATGCCAATAACCTGTCTTTTCAATTGTTGAAGTTACTTTTGATTCCCATATATTATGTATAAATATACATAGTGAACATAGTAGTGCTGAAGCAATTATAATGGCAAATATTATAGAAATTGTATGTCGCTTATTCTTTTTCAAATGGTGATTTGTATATTCGTTTATGATGTTCATTACTTAACCACCTCATTTGATACAATTTTACCATCATCTATTCTAATTATTCTATCTGCTGATAATGCAATTTTTTCATCATGAGTAATCATTAAAATAGTCTGATTATACTCTTTATTTGAAATTCTTAACATTTCGAGAATACTTTCAGAGTTTTTTCTATCAAGATTTCCAGTGGGTTCATCTGCTAGAATAATAGAAGGTCTATAAATTAATGAGCGACCGATAGCAACCCTTTGCTGCTGCCCACCTGAAAGCTGATTTGGTAGATGATTAAGCCTTTCATTTAAACCAAGCATTTTTACAATCTTATCAAATTCTTCTCTTTTAGGCTTTTTCCCATCTAAAAGCATAGGTAATAATATATTCTTTTCAACGGTTAGAGTAGGGATAAGGTTGAAAAACTGATATATTAATCCTACTTTTCGTCGACGAAATAAGGCTAATTTAGTTTCATCCATTGATGAAATATCAGTATCATCGATAAATATTTTTCCTTTTGTAGGTTTATCAACTCCCCCTAACATATGCAGTAGTGTTGATTTTCCTGATCCACTTGATCCAATTATTGAAACAAAATCTCCTTTGTTTATTTTCAAATTTAAATTATCTAATGCAGTGACCTTTGTATCACCCATTCCATATGTTTTTGTAAGCTTTTCAGTTCTTAGTATTTCCAAGATATACTCCCCTTCCTTTCATTAACTACCCTGAAAAGTGTTTTGTTTTATCAGGTGTTTTTTTTAATGTAACTTTATAATACCTTTGTTAACTTACATTTCGGTGACATTAGTAATTAATTTGTATAAAACTTTATTATAAATTTTGCTCCTCCCGTTTCCTTATTTAAAGCAATGATTTCACCATTTTGTTTTTTAATTATAGAATTCGAAAGAGCAAGTCCAATTCCTACGCTATCCTTTGATGCATTTGCCCCCTTATAAAATCTAGTAAACAGGTGTGGAATATCCTTCTTATCAAATCCTTTTCCATTATCTTCAATTGTTATTTGTGTGCATATGGGATTTTGTTTATACTCTATAGAAATTTCTCCTCCACTTGGTGTATGTTCAGAACAATTTTTAACTATATTCAAAATAGCTTCATTAGTCCAATGAAAATCACCAATAAAAAATATATCACTATTCTCTTTTATAAAAAGTTTTTGGTTCTTTTTTTCTATCATTAAACGTAAAGGCTCAACAGCAGCACCTACCAATTCATAAACATTGGTAGGTTTATATTCCAATTTCATTGCATCTGCATCAATTTTTGAAAGTATTAATAATGACGACACTAAATAATTTAAACGATTTATTTGCGTTGAGATACTTTCAATATATAAGGCCTCATCGCCTTCAATAAAACTACTTTCTAATAATTCAATCATCAATGACATAGACGTAAGTGGGGTTTTTAGTTGATGAGATATATCTGCAAGATTATTAGATAACTTTTCTTTTTCTTCTCTTTCTTTTTCACGACTTTCCCTAAGCATAATAACGGTTTTATATAATTCATCTTCTAAAATTGAAAATTCATCTTCTTTTTTCTCAGCCTGCATTTTATAAATTCCTTGATTTATGTCGTAAAGATATTCTGCTAAATTATTTATCCGTTTACGCTTTATAATATTTGAAACTACTAGTGATCCTCCAAAATAAAAAAACAGTAAAGTAATTAATAACAAAACACTATAAATTACTTTACTAAATATCTGATGATTATTAAAATTGATTTTAAATTCTTCAGTATAACCATATTGCTGTAATATTTCCTTGCCATTATTTATTTCTATTTCATTTTTCTTTTTTAGTGACGATACCAAAACTTGTTCAATATCAGAATTAGCATTAACACCAGCTGCTATAAGTTGCGCTGTTTTTTCATAAAAAATCTTTTCTGTCTGTATATAAATAAAACCTCCAAATATCGTACAAAAAAATGTTATGTATAAAAAACTAGTAGAAACCCATACTATCATGCTTTTTCTGTTCATATAAATTCTACTCCTCCATCCTATAGCCTATTCCTCTAACTGTTTTAATAAGAGAATCATCTCCAAGCTTTTCTCTAAGACGCTTTATAGATACTGATAATGTATTATTATTTACAAATTCTCCATTATAGTCCCACAACTTTTCCAATAATGTAGTTCTTGTCAAAGTACGATTTTTATTCTCTAACAATTGTAATAATAGATTATATTCACCAACTGTTAGTTCTATCTCATAGTTACTTTTATACACCCTTGTTTCTGACTTTACTAGTTTAATATTTTTACACCATAAAACGTCTCCTTGCATCTGTTGTTTAATCGTTCTACGTAAAACAGCAGTAATACGAGATTGCAAAACGCTTAATTTAAAAGGTTTTGTAATATAGTCATCTCCACCCATATCTAATCCTTTTATTATACTACTTTCTTCATCTATAACAGTAAGAAAAATAATAGGAATATCTTTAATTCTTTTTATGTAACTACAAAAATCAAATCCTGATCCATCAGGAAGATTTAAATCTAGTAAAATCAAATCTATTTCTGTTTTATTAAAAAGCTCTTTCCCTTCTTCTAAATTTTTCCCATGAAAAACCCTGTAATTATTTTTTAATAAAAAAGATTTAACTCCAAAAGCAATTGTATCATCGTCTTCAATTATCAAAATTTTAAACATCCCTTTTTCTCCTCTATTTCTTATTAAATATTGTATTTGTTGTCATATCCCCCTAATAACTGGATATACTATTTGCCTTTGCCACTATATCGTCAGTTGATCCGTGCTTAATGTCATTCATTGAAATATGTATAGTGCAGAATTAATAATTCTATCTTTCTTTATCTAATTTATAAAATCTTTGATACATAAAATCTCCTTTATGACTGGTATAGTCATTATTTTATAGAAACGACTGGAATATTCAACCCCCTATTGCATATTTTACAATATATTTATACTTGATTAATTAATCTTATAATCTCTTTTTTATATTCTACAGTGGAAATTCTCCTATTTGCCATTGCTAAACACTTCCTTTCAATTATGTTATACATACCTTTTTATGTGTCCAGCAAGTTAGGGATAGTCCATCATACACCTGTTCCATCCTTTATTTACACATATATAAATATGTTTCACATATTAAAGTGTTTTTGGATAAATTTTACAGAATTCTTTATATAGTGTTAATAAATATATAAGTTTAGAAAGCCAGTTGAAGTGATATAACTCACCTCAACTGGCCCTTAAAAATATCCTATTCAATTTCTCATTCAATCCGACACACATCTGGAACCATTAATTATAAAAAGATGCAAATATTAAATATTCAAATACAATTAATTTGTGCTAGATTAGCTACAACAATGGACACTTATGCACATATTACTGAAAAAATGTATTGAAAAACGGAAAAGTTTATTATATTTTTCCATCACATACAATATCGTATTAACCCTTAGAAAATAGCGAATTATCCAACTTCTAAAATTAAGCTATATTTTTTTGAATTATAATTTATTTATATCAAACATCCCGATAGATGGCAAAATCACATTTGTCATCTTCTTTTTTATAATAATTTCAGCATCATTATATGCAAAATCATAGTATGTTTATACATAAAGAAACCTCATCCATATTTTATAAGCTTTTCATTTGTTCATTTAAATTTCTTAAATATCTTTCTAAAAAAACAATCATATGAAAAGCATGCTTATAATTTTCTATCATAATATTATGCTTTATATTAATTATTAATTTTTCAGCATCGATTATTTTCTTTTTTAAACCATCTGCATTTTTAAATTTCCTTACCATTATTAATGTGATTATTTTTTTATTTTCTTCATCTAAAAAAAAATCATCAGTTTTCTTATTTAATAATTCTAATAAAATCCCTTGATTTATCAAATCATTATATCTAACTAGCATCCATCATCATCCTTATTAATTCTAAGTCCTTTTGATTTAAGCTTAATATTTCATTCTGCATTTTATTTAATACTTGAACCTCCTCTTTATGATGTTCACTCTGAAGTTTAACGTTATTATTAATATTTTCACTGGAGATTCTTATTTCATCTAATACATCATTAATTGTTTTACTTTGTTTCTTTATTAACCCCTCTTGTTGATCAGATAGGTCCTCTAATGTTTCTTCAAGTAGGTCTTGCAAACTATTCATACTGTTTTTTACATTTTCATAAAACTTGTTTTGTCCTGAATTATATAATTCGAAATAAGGTGTAAATTTATCACTAAGATTTTGCAAATACTCTTTATTGTAATTTAAGCTATCTTCTATAATTTCAGTAATTTTACTTAAATTTTTAAGAGAACTCTCTTTTATTTCTTTAAGTTCTTTAAAATCCTCTTCAATACGTTCAACAAATAGTTTCTTTATTTCATTTGTAAATTTCCCTAATTCTGTTGAAACCTCTTCTATCTGTTTCTCGCTATTATTACATATCATAAATAGTTTATTTGAAATTTTTTCTTGATTATGCACAAGATTATATTGCCCTTTTTCAACAACTGCAGTATGCTTGCTTAAATCATTAACAATTTTATCAATCTTTTCATGAAATATGTCATTAAGCTCATGCTGAGTTTTAATATTATCTTCATGCTTTTTATTAAATTCATTTAAAACTTCTTCTGTTTTACTACTCAGATTATCTATTTGTTCAATTATTTTTTGATTTTCATTACTAATATTAATAATCATCTTATTATTAATATCTTTAATGCAATTAATAATGTTGTTTTGAAATTGATTAAACTCTTCTTTTTTATTCTTATTTCCTTCTTCAACATGATATGAATATATAAATACCAAAACTCCACTAATAACACCAATTAAACACCCTATATAAATCCCATATTTACTATTGGAACCATATAACGGTATCAATGTTCCACTTATTATTAAAGAACACAGACTACCTAATAATATATTCTTTTTCATCTTCTGTCGCCTCCATCTATATTAATGTTTCCTTAACATTTCCCCATATAGCGTACTTATCATTTATAAATTTATAAATAGCTTTTTTTAAATCTTCCCTAATAAATTTATCAACGGTCTGCTTAAAGTATATTTTGTTATCTTTAACACTATCTAAATACTCTAACCTACTTAAGTCTTTAGACATTAGTTTCTTGTTATTTAATTTTCTTAATACTTTAATCTCCATACTCGCCCATTTTTTTGTAAGAATATTTTCAAATTCTTCAACTGATTTCATTAATATAATATCTCTTAAATAACTTTCATAAATGAATGAATACACTTTGTCTTTAAATTCATTAAATATTTCTTCATTAACAGCATCAAACCAGCATCTTGCTAAACTTTTCCCTTCATATTTTATCCATTTTTCATAAGAACATATTTTATCTAACTTTTCCACTGATAATAATTCATCTATTTCATAATAATAATCCTCATAAAAATATTTAATAAACATTTCATGTTGCTGATTAATATCATTCAAAACCCTATCTTTTATTTTTTCAATAAACAACTTTTTGTTTGTTAATATCTCAATCATCTTTTCCTTTTTATCACCTAATTCCAATAAATAATGAGAATCTCCTACTCTTTTTTCGTAGTAAATTTTTTTAGCCATCTCTACAGCTTCTGATTCATTTGTTATATCTGAAAATGCATACCTTCTCCCTGTTAACATAAATGCCACTGTTATATCAGCTTTACTTTCTTTTAATATATTACAATCTTTAACAACTTCCAAGGTATTAATATCTGAAGCTTCAGCATATGGGAAAAAATCAAACCATATGATTTTATGTAAGTTTTTTATCCAAGATTCATAGTCAAAATTAAATGGTTCATTATAAGTAATAAATTCCCTAGTCTTACCTTGTGGTGGAGGTAATACATATATAAATCCACAAGGAAGATATCTTTTGGATATTGGTAGATATATATTTTTTATTGAATCATTTGGCTTCTTATGAAAAAGGGAGATTATCTCTCCCCTTTCATTTTCATAGTATCCTTCTTCTTGTTCAGATACAAAAAACACAAAAGTATGGTTTTCATAACCACAACTGTTGTTATTAGGAATATATGCTTTAAATTTTTGAGATAAATAAACCTTAAAAAAATCATATCTTTCTCTTTCATCTGTTCCGAGGCAGAAAACCACCTGTTTCTTTTGTAAAATTGTCTTTAGCTCTTTCATAGCACTTCCCTTTCAATTTAGCGTTATTTACCTAAATCTAAAGATCATTTAAATATTTATTGATATTTTCTAATTTATTATCAACTTCTTCTGTTTTTTCTCCCTTAGACTGAAGTACCATCTTTAAATCTTTTTGCAATTCTTCTAACTGTAAGATTGATTCAGAAGATGACGATAAGATTATATTCTGAATTGTACTAACAAAAGCATTATGGACTTCTTTGACTAATGAATCCTTTAATTCATTAATTTTATTTGAAAACTGATTTCTTGCTTCTAAAATATACGTTTCTTTAGCTTTATGTTCTGCTGTTTTTCTTATATTTTTCTTTTCCATTTCGAGCTGTTTTTCAGCTTTTTTAATATATTTCTCCTTTAATTCCTTTTCCTTTAATAACTTTTCTTCTTTATTTTTTATTAAATCCAGTTCCTCTAACTGCTTTATTTCTTTTGCAATATATATATTATGTTTTTGCTTAATATTATTTTTTTCATAAAAATATTCTCTCTCATACTCCTTATCTACTTCAATCCTTGGTGGTTTATCAAATATTGAACCTGCTTTTTTTAACCAATATTCAAATGTTATCAAATCTAAAATCCCCGTGGACTCAGTTGGTAAAATCCCATCAGCCTTCTGCTTAACTTGTTTAGTGATATATAGAACATCCTTAGCTTTGTCTGCTTTTGAAATAGTTTTGAATGTTTGAGTTACTGCTTTAGTTACATTCTTAGCTTTTCCACCTTTACTTAATATTTTTGCAATTTTAGCTCCACCTGTACTAATTGCTTTTCCTGGTAAAAATAAAAATGCCCAATCAGCAATATTCCCTATTTTGCCTAATGCCTCCGATGCACTATTGTCACCTTCGATAATATATTCTTTAGGCCTGTACATGCCTAATTCATTAAGATTTCCTTTTATTTCTTGTTTTGCAAAATTTATTTCTTCAACCATTTGCAATATTTCTTGTCTTTTTAAATCAAACTTAAGTAATTCTTCATCACTTTTATTTAATAAATCTTCAATTTCCTTTATCTCTTTTCCCAGTCTCACTGAATTAAAATCTCTATCATCTTGAATTTTATTTAAATTAATAGGTGAAAGGTTTAATTCTATATCAAAATCAATATTTTTTTCTATAGTATTTTTTATTTCCTCTAATTCATCACTATACTTTTTATGTGAATCATTTATTAATTCGCTTAATTTTTTGCCTACCAAACTATTAGCTCTTTCAGAAAATCTTTCTATAGCTAAATAAGCTTTTTCTTCTGCATTATCCTGAAGATTATTTAAATCATTTATACTTACTAAAATTGAGCAATATTCATTTATACATTCATTTACCTCTTTAGTAATTTCTAATTTAAGACTATTTTCAATAGGGTTTATATCATTTTTTATTTCCTTAGAAACTATCCTAAGTTTCCTATTGAGAACATCTATCTGATGATTTATTAAACTTAGCTTTGCATTTAATGTATCTTCATTATCTTTACTGATTTTTTTAAGAATCTCAAACTTTTCATTTAGCTTGTTTTCAAAGATATCCTTCATAATTGATAATCTTTTTTCAATGCTCACAATAAAAATATTTTCTACATCTTTACTTATGTTTGCATTAATGTATTCATATAAATTATCAAAGTTTTTCTTCCAAAGATTTTCTTTCAAAAATTCCTTTTCATTTGTCAATGGAAAATAATTTACTTTTTGTTGCATTAATTTCTCTAAGTTTTCAAAATCCTTTTCAACTGCTTCATCAATGGTTTCTTCTGAGTGCTTTATCTCATCCATTCTAGTTCTAACAAATAACAGTTGTATGCCTAATTTATTGATTTCTTTTATTATATTCAAGTCTGTTAAAGTTAAAGGCTTGCCTAAAACATATATCAAATACTGTGCTTGAGGAAGTATTGAATATGCTAATTCTTCATGTGATTCAATAATTGTATTTATTCCTGGTGTATCTATTATAACTAATCCATCCTTTAACAAATCACTGTCTAAACTAACGTGTATAGATTTTATCTTCTTATTATTTTCAACTGCTTGAATTGATCTATTCATCTCAATATTAAATTGATTCAAATTATATAATTCTTCAAAAGTAATGAATTTCTCTGAACCATCAGTATATTGTATATAAGCTTGCTCTTTCCCATACTCAATGTATGTTATAAAGGCTGTGGTTTCAGTGTTTTTAACAGGTAGTATATCTCTTTTTAATAAGTTATTAATTAATTTAGATTTTCCTGATGAAAACTGTCCTATAAAAGGTAAATAAAATCTTTTTTCTTCAAACCTATTCTTAATTTCATTTAGCACGTATAAATTGGAGCTATCTTCTAAATACGAAGCTGTTTCTATGTATTTATTCAATTTTTCCTTCATCATTATCCCTCTCTTATACTTCCATTGTTTTGATTTCATCAATTTCAATTATTTCAAGTTCAGTTTGTACATTAATTACTCTTCCCAAGATTTCTTTAATACTATTTATCTCACTATTAAATCCATCAATCATATTCTGCTTTTCTTCTATAGATGCATCAAGTTGACGCTTCCTAATCTCTCTATCTTCTTTCTTTTTCTCAATCATTTCCTTTATATTTTTCTCAATGATATCTAAAACTATTTCAGTCAACTCATTTCTTTGACTTCTAATCTTTTTAAACAATACTTTTTCAACTTCTTTTTCAAGTTCATCTATATAATCTTCAAATTGATTCTTAATGCTTCTTAATGCAGCAGAGTACTTCTTTTGGAATTTTTCTTTGTATTCTTCTCTATATTGCTCTAACTCGCTTTTCTTATTAATTTTTACATTATTCAATCTCTCTTCAATATGCTCATACTGAAGAGGGTTTTTATCTAATTCACCTAAATTTTTGAGTTGTTTTTTAAATTCTGTTTCTTCTTTTTCATATTTTTCTTCGATTTTTGTTCTATTCTCGTCATACTGTTTTTGATCTGAATCATCAACCTTGGTCTTTTGCACAGTTACAAGTTTTTTACCAAATAATGCTGTGCTAACTACACCTATGACACCGCCTCTCCATTTTTCTTCATGGTCTATATATGTAGTTTCATTTTTCGATGGTCTTGGCCCTAAAATTGCGTCAAAGGACTCTTTTCTGTTTCTTAAAGCATAAATTTTCTTTTCCAATTCTTCTTTATTATTTAATTTAATCTGGGCTTCTATTTTTTTATCAGCAATTTCATCAATTTCCTTTTCAAGGTTCTGAATCTCATTTTCATACTCTTTAATCTTACTGCTATATTCTCCTAATCCAAAACTTAAATCTAAAGATTCTGAGCTTAAAGTACAAGCTACCTCTAACTCAACCACATCTTTTGATTCCTTATTATTCATAGAGTTTTCAATTTCTGTTGAGTATTCTCTATATTTATTGCTTAAAATTTCTTCAAATTCTTCAACAAATTCATCATATACCCTACTGATAATACTTTCAAAATCTTGATGCATTTTTTTATTAAACCTGTCTAAATTCACTTCTACATCGTCTAAATCTGCCCAATCGTTGATTTTTAATAGGTACCGTTCTTTTAATTTTTGAGATTCACTCTTTAAATTCTCTTTAATTTCTCTTATTATAATTTTAAGTTCAGAAGATACATCATCCTTTTTGTCATTTAATGAGGCTTCAAGATTATCTATCTCTTTTTCTATAGCTGAAATTTCCAAATTAATTTCATCTGTATCTGTAACATTTTGTAATTCATAAATCTGATTATCAAGATTTTTTTTTCTTTGTAACAAAATATTTCTAACCCTTTTAACAGGAGCTAATAGTTCCTGTTTAGCTTTTTCACCTTGAGTTAAAAATCTCCACAAGCGCTCTTCAAATGCGTTTATATTAGAATTTTTTAGATATCTTTCTTTCTCCTCTTCAGAGTGATCAACCTTTCCTCTATAATCTAGCTTTTCATCACTTCTAGCTACAAGAGCAGGATATGCAGCTATAGGCCATATTTCTGGAATTGGTTCATTTGGAAAATATTTTTTGTAATTATTTTTAACATTATTAATGACATCTTCAACAGTTTGCTCTCCAGTTTTTATTTCATCAATTCTATTTAAAACAAATATAATAGTATTAACCTTTTGCTTCAAATTCGCTAAAAATTCAAACTCTGTCTTTCTTCCTGGTTGGTTAGCAGCAAACATAAATATTGATGCATGTGATTTTTCTATTTGTTTTTCTGTAATTTCTTTATGTCCTTCAGCAATTCCGTTTAAACCAGGGCTATCAACTAATATTACGCCTTCTTTAAGGAACCTTGAATCAGTATACAACTCAACATAATCAATATCCTGTGCTACTTCAATATCACTTTTTGTACTAACAAACTTCTCGATTTCCTTTAAACTTGCTTTTTCTATAGATTTTTCTTCATTATTCTTATACTTGATTACAACTTCATGTCCATTTGATGATAGCTGCTTATGTTTTAAAAAATTCACTGTAGCCGTTGTCTCCGTGGAGAATGATGGTAAATATTTTTCTCCCATTAAAGTATTTAAAAATGTAGATTTACCAGCACTAAATTCGCCAACTACAGTAATGCAAAAATTACCCTTTTCAACATTTTTGTAAAGATCCTCAAATACCTCTTTCTTTTCTTGATTTTCAAACTTTTCATAGTGATTTTCTGCGTCTTTTAGCAGCTCTAATACCATTTGTTTACGCTGATCATACTGTTCTTTATAATTATGACTCATAGATGTCCCTCCTAGAATGATTTATGTATTATTCAAAAGCTTTTCAAGCTTTTTATAAGTTTTTTCTATATCTTTAATAAACTTAGCTTGTCCTTCATTATTACTATCATTATCCTTCTTTAGTAGATTTAATTTTCTTTTATATTCATTCAATAATTTTTCGTAATATTCTCTAACATTGAATTTTATCTTTTTAATATTAGATTCTATATTTTTCTTTATAGATTCTCTAAGTTGCAAATAAATCCTACCATTTTCCGTATTCAATACAGTATATACCTTTTCACTTATTTGCTTTTTCTGTATATTAACATATTCTTTTTTTGCTTTACTCATTATCTCCTGAAAATCCTCTTGTTTTCTCTTAATAATATCTTCTTTATCCTTTATTTTCTCTTCTAATCTTTTAATTTGAGCTTCATTTTGAACTCTTCTATTTTTCAGATTAGTTATACGTCTATTAAGCTCATCTAATTCTTTTCTTTCAATAACATCTTTATTTGCATATTTAATCTTTAATTGCTGCTGCTTTTTTCTCCAATTATCTCTTTTGGCTGTATCTTCGACAGTTTTAGTAACTGTTTTTTCTTTATGAGAACTACCAAATAATCTAAATATACTTAATGATGCTCTTTCAACATATATTGTTTCCTCAATTTCCCTAGTTTCAACTCTAGGTTCACTACCTAATCTTGATCGTTCATTATTCAACTCTTGTTGTAATTTTTTTACTTTTTGTTTAATTATATCCCTAGTTTTATTTACCCTATTTTCTTCTTCACATATTTTATTTTTTTCTTTAACATTTTTTTCTTTACTACTTTTAAAAATTTCTTTTTCAGATTTTAGTTTTTTCATTTCACTAGAGAATTGTGCTTCACCAAAATCTGTTACTATATCATTTTCAATTACTGGTATTCCTTTAGCATTAATTTTTATAGTAGGCTGATATTCTTTTACTCTTAAAATTGCACTTTGATATATTTCTTCAATAATATTCTCCAAGTATCTGTTATAAACTACTTTTGCAGAAATTATCTTATTTTGAAGTAAACCTCCATATTTATTTTCATTTAAGGCTTCTTGTATGCTATGAAAAGTCTCTTTATTTAGTTGCTGGTATATGCCATTTTCTATATTATTCAAATCACTTTTGATTTTCTTTTTAAGATCCCTTTCAAGTTCAAATTGTCTACTTTCAATAAACCTCTCTATTTTACTCAAATTTTTTGTGAACATTTGGTCAAATTTATCTAATCGTGATTGAATTTCTTCTACTTTTTTGTTTTGGGTAGTTGTTACTGCAATTTCCATCTCCGCTTCCAATTGTTCCTTTAAATCAATAATATTTTGTTTGAATTTTCTCTTAATGTTTTCATAAAATATTTTATTTTTGTCACCTTCAATTACATTTTTCCAAAGATGTTCTTCAAACACTTCAAACCTTGATTCCTGCCATGCTTTAATTTTATCTTCTGAAGTTAAATCTATTTCATCATCCTGATATATTCTTTTAATTGTTTGATCTTTGTATACCAAAGCCTTTAGAGCGGATATACCAAAAACCTTTAATTTAATTTGATCATCTTTATCGTGAATATTTAATACTTGCTTTAATTGATTTTGAAAATCCTGTAGTTTATCATCAGGATTCTCTCCTTCAACCCCTTTAATTTCATCAATAAAATTCATAACAAAAAGCATTGAGTTCTGATATTTTGAAACTATATTTAGAAATTCATGACTTGCAGATACTCCTCTTAACTGAAATAAACATATGCTAGCATGTGCCTTTTTAATCTCTTGCATAGTCAAGTCTCTATGCCCATCAGCTACTCCATTTAGCCCAGGTGTGTCAATAAAAACTACTTTTTCATTGATATTTCTAAAGTTCACATATATTTCGACTGATTTGATTTCCTGAACAACGTCTGCAACTTCTGATTGAGTTGTTGCGAAATCTTTAAGAGCATTGGGATATTTCTTTAAATCAAATTCCTGACTTTTTTTATTTATATCATTAAAGTTTATAATAATCTTGTCCTCTTTAGAATTTCCTTTAGGAACATTGTGAATGTATGTTATTGCAGCTGTAGTTTCTGTAAGCGCATGTGACAATATATCTTTACCAATTAAAGCGTTTATAAATGTGGATTTCCCTGAGCTAAACTCTCCAATCACTGTTATTCTAAATTCTTTTTCATTGATTTCACTTTTTAATTCTTCTACTCTTCTTTTGTAATAATCTGGTGCTTGTTTATTTATAAAATCATCACTTAAAAATTTATTGATTTTATTTAATAACATTATTTCATTTCTCTTGACCATAGTTATTCCTTTCTTTCTTTTTTATCCCTTTCTGAGAGTTTACTTGACAGCATCTTCTTCATTTCAATTCCAAAACACAAAACAAGCAACCAAGTTACTACATGCTTCACAACAATACCTAATACCTTCAAATAACAAGAAATGAAATAGGCAATTTGGGTTTTGCCTTTTATATAAAGAGTGCTGTAACTATTTCAACCACGGCGATTCTACTTTTATAACCTATTCAATTGCTCCAAATACTCCTTCAAATCACATAGTTTACATTTTATAATTTCGCAATCATTTTTATCATAATCAATCCTAGAATAACAATCATATTTTTAACTATAATAAGGATACATCAAACTATTATGTAATTATTGGAATTTTATATCCTGAAAAACATATGTATTTAACTACCGTTTAATTTGTTGTTGAATCACTTTATCTGGGCTTATGATTTTCACAAGGAGCTCAACTGCACTTTGAATTGAGTGGCTTTTGTTTTTATCACTGAAATATTCTAAATTTAGATTAACCAATTTAAATATTTTAGCACGAATATATTTTTCCATAGCTTGTATAAATAAATATATATAGAGAGTGCCTATACTAATAGCTATCTTTCAAATAAATAGCAACGTCTTCACCTTTTTAGCCAACATATACTATTCATTTGAAACATCAACATTATGACGAACATTTTCTAAATACATACTTTTCCTTCCATAGATAAAACTGATATACTTAGTTAATCTTATTTTCCTCTATACCCTAAAACCATCTTCTCAACTTCCTCAGCCATCTCTTTCCTGAATCCATCAGGTTTCAAAACTTCAACAGCAGCACCTTGACTAAGAAGCCACATTTTAAGACCCTTTACATATCCTTTTACTCTAACAATATACTCACCATTACCTATATCTTTAATTTCAGCATTTGGTAATTTATCTTCTACTGCTTCAATTGATTTACCACTAAATCTAAACTCTACTCTTTCCAATTCTCCAAACTGCATGTAATGGGCATCTTCTCTTAATTCTCCGTCATCAACTTTTGAATTTGAGTCTAATCTATATCCTTCATCTAATAGTTCATATGATAGAATTCTATCTACTCTGTAAGGGATTACTTTACTACTCTTATTGCCATCATCCCATTCGATAAAAGCTATTAGATAAAAATAAAACTCTGAAAATAATAAAGCCGAAGGTATTAATTTTCTTTTAGTAATTTTCTCAGATAATTTCCCATTTTTACCCACTTTTCTATAATTAATAGTCATTTTTCGATTTTCTCGAATAGCTTTTGTTAAATCCCAAATCTTATTTATCAAATTTTCATCTTTATGCTTAGGCTCATGATAAGTATTTTTCTCTCTGAAAATGATTTTATTGATATCTTCCCAATCAGAGTAACAATGATTTTTTATTAATTTTTTTAAGATCTTTTCCATCTGATTTTTACTTAGTCCTCTGCTCTCTAAACATATCTTTGATATGGATAAGATTTCTTCTTTTGTAAAAAATGGACTGTCTTTTGATTTCAATTCATAAATTTTTTCTTTTTTATCATACTCAATTTTCATATCAAAAAAATCACTTTTACCCTCATCTTCAAAACTACGGTTAATATCCTTTATATATCTTTCAATAGTCTTTTCATTAACGTTAAAATCCTCAACGAATTTTTTCTTTTTTATCCTACCGCCTGAAATTAAAGTTCTATACATAATTAACAGCGCCTGTGGTTTTTTTATTCTATAACCTTTTACATAATCTTTCATTTTTATCACCATCTAACTTTATTAAAGTATATTTCAACAAACTATAACATATTTTTAATTTCATCTACAATATATCATATTTCTTTCGAATATTTTGTATATTTTTAGCCCATATTTATTCTTTTTCAACCAATATTTTTTATGATATTTTAAACAAGCTTTATTTTTTCAAGAAATCTCTTATTTACAAATTCACCGTTGCTTATTAACAAGTGATATCAATTCTGTTTTCCCTGAAATCATTCCTCCTGAAACTTCTAATTGGTAAAACTTATTTGGATCTAATACATCAAATACAATGTATCCAGATTGTTGGAATTTTGGATTCAACGAATTTAAAAAGAAATCTCCATTCCCTTCAATACAATCACCAGCAGTGTAATCAGCAGTATATTCTGTACCGTCCTCTTCTATGAGTTTGAATAATGATGTATCAATCATTCTACTCTCTTTGTCATTATTCTTCACATTAACTTCTACAATACAATATATCCCTTGAGCAGTTGCATTCATATATTCATTTTCAAGTGATTCAGCAACACTAATACTTAATACTGTGTATTCTAACCCTCCAACTTCTACAAAATCACCTATACTATAATGAATAGATATAGACTCTCTTTCAGAACCATCTGTAAAAACTGATCCAATGATCCCAATAATTAATATAACTCCAACAATACTTCCCATAATCATCATTAACTTCTTATTCTTTTTAATATTTATATTTTCATTGCTAGATTTTGTTTTTAGTTCATTTCTAGAGCTTTCAATTTGTTCTGGAACCTTTCTTTTAAGCATCATTATCCCTGCTATCAAAAATAATGTTGAAGGAAGTATCCCTGCAAAGAAAATTGATATAAAAGTACCAATCCCTGAAACTACAAATCCCCAACCTGATAACTTTCTATTTTTTCTTATTAATATTATTGAAATAATACCTGTTATTGAAAAAATAAAAGCTGCAAAAGATAAACCTCCAAATCCACCTGAATCTCCTTTAAATGTGTCAGATAATCCTCCTATAAACAATGCAAAGAATGAGCCTATTAATCCCGATAATACTCCTAATACCCCTAATACTATTTCCCCTGTTCTTGAAACTGAATTTTTCATTTTCATCCTCCTAATTTCTTTTTCTGTGATATAGGCATATTAGCATAGACAACAGGACAGAAACTGTCCATTTCAAGAAAAATGATTGAAATTATTTCTACTTCTATATCACCAGTAATTACTTCAATATCAATTGTAATAATCTGCTGAACATTTCTAATAGATTTAATACACTTTCATCCTTCAAGTCACTTTAATCTAAAGAACTGTGCAGCAGCTCCGTTACAAGATATATCAGATTATACTTAGACAAATTGACAAGCTTTCAGTAAAAATAATATTTACAAGCATTGAAAAGCTGGCAAACATTATCCTCACTGAAAGTCATGTCCATTCTTCGTTTTAATTAAGAAATACATAAATAGCTATGCCCTCCTCTTCTCTCCATGACAAACCCATTTATGTAAAGACAATGACAAATTATAAAGGAGCTAAATTGGCTGCACCAAATAAGCTCCCTTATAATTTATTGATTTAATTATTACCACCGTCATCTGGATGATCAAAAGTTATCATACAACTTGGCCATTCAGTTGGATGATTTCTAATTTTTATCAAATAATGTCTCATCTTTTCCAAAAACTGTTCTGTACTATTTTTAAATATACGATGATATTAGACTGTTCCAGTCTGATTAGACACATAGAAACGTACATTTACTAGCTTATTATTAGAATTACTTAAAATTTTTGTACCATAAATAATATTCAAATACGATTAGGACATGCTAGATTATAATAATTTTACTCCAACTTTAATTTATAGAAGAAAAGTGGTGGTTCTTTATTATCTTCATAGACACCTATTTTTGTTGAAGTAGAACCTGGATTAATGATTAGCATTTTAAATCCCATTTTTTCACTCCCTTTTATTTGCTTACTTTAAACTGCTGATGGATTTTAACCATACACCCCTCATATTATTTATCCCGGATTATTCATAGATTTAAATTTCATTAATTCCTTCATACCTTCAAAAGCTTTATAGGAACTTCTAACAAAAGGTGCTGATGCAACAAATTTAAATCCTTTTTCAAGCGCAATATTTTTGAATTCTTGAAATTTTTCCGGACTTACAAATTCCTTAATTGGTATATGTTCTTTCGATGGTCTAAGATATTGGCCTAAAGTGATAATATCACAATTTATTTCAATCAAATCATCCATAACTCCGATAACATCCTCATAAACTTCTCCTAATCCAAGCATCATTCCAGACTTGGTATAAATTTTACTATCCATAATTTTCACTTGTCTTAATAATTCTACAGACCTTTCATACACTGCGTTCGGTCTTACTTCACTGTATAAAACTGGTGTAGTCTCAATATTATGATTAATAATATCAGGTTTAGCTTCTACAATTTTTTTAAGAGCATTCCAATTCCCCTTTAAATCTGGAATCAATAATTCAATTGTAGTAGCCGGATTCAATTTTCTTATTTCTTTAACTGTTTCAGCAAAATGTTGTGCTCCCCCATCTTTTAAATCATCCCTTGTTACTGATGTTACAACAATATGTTTCAATCCTAGTGTTTTGCAAGCCTGAGCAACATGATATGGTTCTTCTACATCCAATGGCATAGCACATCCTTTATCCACTGCACAAAATCTACAGCCTCTTGTACATATGTTTCCCAAAATCATAAAAGTTGCAGTTTTATTTTCAAAACATTTTCCCCTATTAGGACAATTAGCACTTTTACAAACAGTATGAAGTGATAAATCCTTAAATATATTTTCCATTTCTTGCAAAACTTTAGCATTTGGAGATTTTTGTTTTAGCCATTCTGGTCTAGAACTCATATAATTTCTCCTTTAAACGATTGTTTTCTGTACAATCTGCCAACTCTATTTCAAAAACTTCTTTAAATTTTTCTACAATTCTATCTTCAACCTGGTAATAACTTACCTCTTGGACAAAGTCATCAAGAGATGCAATACCAAATTCAGTTATTCCACATGGATTTATAAACCTAAAATGTTCTTTGTTCACAAAAATATTGAATGCTAAGCCGTGCATGGTAATCCATCTTCTTACCTTCACTCCAATTGCTGTGATTTTAGAGTCTTTCACCCAAACACCTGGATATTTAGGCTTTCTTCCCCCTTCTATTCCATATGTTTTTAAGGTCCTAATAACCACTTCTTCTAATTGTCTTACGTACCAATGAATATCTTTTTTAAATCTATTTAAATTTAACAATGGATAGGCTACTAATTGTCCTGGTCCGTGATAAGTAATATTTCCACCCCTGCTGCTATCATAAAGTTCAATTCCTTCTTCTTCTAATTTTTCTTGAGAAATAAGCAAATTTTCCTTACCACCGTTTCTCCCAATAGTAAATACCGTTTTATGCTGCATAATTAATATAATGCCTACCATTTCATTTTTTTCATCATTAATCAAATCAAAAGCTCTCTTCTGTAGCTCTAATCCTTCTTTATATCCTATTAGTCTATCAAATTTTATTACATAACATTTCTCCATAATAATAACCCCGCTTTATGTTAGGCTTAATCTCTTAAATTAGTAAATTTCTTATATATTAATTCCATTCCTTTTTGAATTTAATAACTAAATAAATCTATTTTACAAAAAATACCACCTTTGTTAATGGTGGTATTTTTTGTGCAATTTAATCTACTGTTAAACATGTATAGCTTTATCAACTATACCAGCCGCTGCTTCCATAATACCTTCTGAAAGCGTAGGGTGAGCATGAATAATATCTGATAATTCATGTACTGTTCCTTCCAATTCCATAACTACTGCTATCTCTGCAATTAAATGGGCTGCGTCTGGGCCTATTATATGAGCCCCTAATATTTCACCCCAACGCTCATCTGCTATTATTTTTATAAATCCTCTAGTATCATCTGAAGCTAAAGCCTTACCTAATGCCATAAATGGAAATTTAAATGTCTTATATGGCAGCTTTCTATTTTTGGCCTCTTCCTCTGTTATTCCAACACTTCCAATTTCCAGGTCAGTGAAAATACAATTTGGAACTACATCATATCTCATTTCTTTTTCTTCACCAAACATATTTTCTACTGCAGCTATTCCCTGGTGAGATGCTACATGAGCAAGCTGAAGCTTATTTGTAATATCCCCTATAGCATATATATTTTCAACATTTGTTCTAAGCTTATTATCTACTTTTATATAGCCTTTATCATCTGTTTTCAGCTTGATATTCTTGAATGAATCATTATTTGGTTTTCTGCCTATTGCTACTAATATTTCATCAGAATCTATTGAACTTCCATTACTTAAATGTACTTTGTATCTTTTGTTACTTTCTGTAATCTTTTCTACTATAGTTTTAGTATATACATTTATTCCTTTTTCCTTGAATTCTTGCTGCAGCAAGCCTATAACATCATTATCCATCATAGGAATAAGCTTTGGTAGCATCTCAACTATAGAAACCTCTACTCCAAATGCAGAGAAAATACTTGCCATCTCTACTCCTATAACGCCTCCTCCAATTATACAAAGCTTCTTTGGAAGACTTGTTAAATCTAGAATTTCCTTAATATCTTTGAATCTCACATTTCCTTCAGTTGGTATCTTAACTGAACTGGATTCTGTACCAGTTGCAATAATAATATTTTTAGCTAAAATTATATCTTCTTTGTCTTTATTTTTAACTTTAATCTTATTTCCTGTCAAAATTTCAGCTTTTCCATTTATCAGCTCAATTCTATTTTTCGTGAATAATTTATTTATACCATCAACCAATGTATTAACAACTTTGTCTTTCCTATTAATAATTTTTTCCCATTCAAAGGCTGAATCCTTTGATTTAAATCCGTATTTTTCAGCATTTTTTATTGTATTCCATACTTTAGCATGATGAACTAATGATTTAGTAGGAATACAACCCCAGTTCAAGCAAGTGCCGCCAAGCTTTTCCTTTTCAATGACAGCTACCTTAGCTCCTAATTGAGCAGCCCTAATTGCCGCAACATATCCTCCTGGTCCTGCTCCAATGACACATAAATCATATTGCTCAGATGCTGTTTCTTCTTGTGTTTCAATTTTTTTTATGGTCTCTTCTTTTTCATCTTGATCCTTTGAGTTGTTTTCTAAAGAAGGTATTTCTTCTCCTTCCTGCCCCACAAAAGCAATAGGAGAATTCACTTCTACCATTTCACCCTCTTTTCTATATAACTTTAGAATAGTTCCCTCAACTATGGCTTCAACTTCTAAATTCACCTTTCCAGTCTCTACCTCAAAAACCGGGTCACCCTTTTCAATTTTATCGCCTTCCTTACACATCCATTTCAACAGTTTGCCTTCCTCCATAGACATGTCAAGTTTAGGCATTATCATAAATTGTCCCATATAAACCGCCTCCTTTTCCTGCTATCCTATAGTAAAATACACAATGGTTCCTGTAATAGTTCCTTAAGGGTTTTTAAGAATTTACAACCTTCAATTCCATCAATATGTCTATGATCTAAGGTTAAGCTGAAACCTGTCATTTTTCTAATAACTATCTCCCCATCCCTGACAACTGGTTTTTCCTCAGTCTGCCCAACGGCTAATATACCACTTTCTGGCTGATTAATAATTGGGGTAGCAAAGTCAATAGGATACATTCCCATATTACTAATTGTAAAGGTACTTCCCGTACACTTATTTCCAACTAATTTCCCTTCCCTTGCACTTTTATAAAGATTCTTTCCTACTATATGAATATCACTTATTGAACTTTTATTTGCATCCTTTATAACAGGAACTATAAGCCCATCATCCAAGGCTACAGCTACACCCATATGAATTTCTTTATGGTTTATTATGCGATTATCTGCATAGGATGAATTTATTATTGGATGCTTTTCCAGAGCCAAAGCCACTATTTTAACTAGAAAATCCGTAACTGTTAATTTCTCACCATTTAGTTTATTAAACATTAAATTTGAATTTTTTATAAGATCAAATAGATTAGTTGTATCAATTTCACTAAATAATGTATATTGCGGTGCAACCTCCATGCTTTCAAGCATTCTTTTAGCAACGATCTTCCTCATAGGCGATGCTTCATTTCCCGGTAATCCTTCATCACTAATTTCCTTCTCAGCTCCTAAAACTAAATCTCTTTCGTCTAATAATCCTAAAATAGCCTTCTTTTTTATTTTCTCTTCATTATTTTCTAATTCACTAATATCTAATCCATAATAATCTGCCATTCTCTTGGCAACGGGAGTAATTCTCACTGATTTTTTAAAGCCTAACACATCTTTTGAAAGGATGCTTCTAAACTCTCCCGTTCCTGGAATTAAGGAAATATCAATATTTAAATCATCCGCAAGTTTTCTTGCGTAGGGAGTAGCAAGTATAGTTTCTTTCTTCATTTATTCTCACTCCTTAACTACTTAAATAGTTTTCTTGCAAGGTCTATTATTTCTTCTTCATTTGGAACTACTTGCTTTTCCAACTCTGGATTATAAGGAATTGGAATTTCTGCTCCGCACAATCTAACTATTTTTGCATCTAGATAATAAAATGCATCACTCTCGGCAATTCTTCCAGCTATATCTCCGCCAATTCCACCGTTTTTATTTGCTTCATGAACTATCATAAGTCTATGTGTCTTTTTCACAGATTCTAAAATAGTTTCCATATCCAATGGTGCAATTGTTCTTAAATCAATTACTTCTACAGAGATACCTTCATTCTCTAATTTTTCAGCTGCATCTAAAGCTCTTTGAAGCATTCTTGAGTATGTCACAATAGTTAAATCTTCACCTGCCCTCTTAATATCAGCCTTACCTATTGGCAATACATAGTCTTCCTCTGGTACATTGCCACTTGTTCGATACAACAGCTTATTCTCAAAGAAAATAACAGGATTATCCTCTCTGATTGCTGCTTTTAGTAATCCTTTTGCATCATATGGAGTTGCCGGCATAACCACTTTTAGTCCAGGTATATGAGCAAACCAGGCCTCAAGGCTTTGAGAATGTTGTGCAGCAGATCCAGTTCCTGAACCAGCAGGTGTTCTAACTACCAAAGGAACTTTAACCTGTCCACCTGTCATGAAACGCATTTTTGCTGCGTGATTAGCCAATTGGTCTGCTCCTAAGGCTACAAAATCGGAAAACATAATCTCAATAATAGGTCTTTCTCCTAAAAGTGCTGCTCCAATTCCTGCACCTATAAATCCTGGCTCTGAAATAGGAGTTTCTATTATCCGCTCCGGACCAAATTCATCATAAAATCCTCTTGTTACACCAAAGCATCCACCATATATACCTATATCCTCACCCATCATGAATACTTTATTATCTCTATACATTTCTTCCCTCATTGCTTCAGCAATAGCTTGCAAATAAGTAATCTTACGCATAAGAATTCCCCCCTTTATTTATGCATATATAAATTGTGAAATTTCTTCTAATGTAGAGTTAGGACTATTTTCTGCAAATATTCTAGCTTTCTCAATATCATCATTTGCTTTATCCTGCATTGCATTAAATTCACCCTCTGTTATAACATTATTCTCTATCATATAATTTTTCATGAACTTAATAGGACATTTTTCTTTCCATTCCTTTTCTTCTTCTTTGGTTCTATATTTTCTTTGGTCACTCTTTGAGTGTCCTAACCAGCGATAAGTTTTACACTCAAGTAGAAATGGTCCATTGCCCTCTCTCATATGCTGAACAATCTCACATACAGTTTCATATACTTCCAAAACATTATTTCCATCAATTATTTTACTTGGGATATTATAAGCAGCTCCCCTGTCTGCAACATTTTTTATTGGCATTGAATAAGCAATTGGAACAGACATACCATACATGTTGTTTTCGCAGATATATAATACTGGAAGTTTCCAAATGCTAGCCATGTTTAATGATTCATGAAAAGTTCCCTGATTGTTTGCTGCATCCCCGAACACACAAGCTACAACTGAATCTTTATTTTGTCTTTTTAAAGCTAAAGCCATTCCAACAGAAATAGGAAATGTTCCTCCAACTATTCCCGATGTTCCCATGTTACAGGATGATATATCCGCAATATGCATCGAACCTCCAATTCCCTTGCAGTGACCATCTTTTTTACCAAACAACTCTGCCATAATTCCATTTAAATTTCCACTCTTAGCTATACAATGACCATGTCCCCTATGGGTTGGTTGCAACCAGTCATCTTTTCTGAGTGCATTCGATACTCCTGAAGCTACAGCTTCTTGACCTATACAGAGATGTGTTGTACCATGAATTTTCCCCTGCATAAACATCTCATTTACTTTTTCCTCAAAGCTTCGTGATAAAAGCATGTCATTTAAAAGCTTGATTTGAATTTCTTTTTTAATTGAGTACTTTTTCATTTTCATTCCTCCTTGCATATTTTTATTAACACTAAATTATTAAGCAATAGTTTTTTTAACCATTTTTCAGCATCTTCTTAATTTTTTATAAATTGCCGCCATGGATTCTTTATAAATGGTGTATTTCTCTGCACCTTCCATATTTCTTGCTAATTTAACCTCTGCTTGTTTAATCCAACCATACTTATCATGATTTGCATTTGGAAAATGCATATAGCCAATTTCAACAGGAGAAATATATTTATCAATTATCAATTGACCAATCTTCAATGTAAGAAATGGGAAGTTCAATAGAGCTACATCAATCTTCTCTTCTAATAAACTACGGTTTTGAAAATTCGTCTCGTTTACTTCAGCATCACCTAAATGTAATAATTTTTTATCACTAAAACCAATAATGTATCCAAAATTTTCTATTTCAGTAAAACACTCTCCTTGATGAGCAAACCTCATAGCCTTTATTTTGATATCCATCAACGTAACTATAAACGTATCTGTCATATTACTAATTTTGCATGTGATAATTCTATCTCTAAATTCATGATAATTCTTTTCTTTTTCTAGCAGCGCCACAACACCAGGAGTAGCAACTACAAAAGTCTCCCTTGATTCTTTAAGAAATTCCGCTGTAGCCATTGGATCAAAATGATCTCCATGAGAATGCGTAAACAATAATATGTCAATTTTCCCAAAAGGATCTCTACCCATTTTCATGTCTTCGTACAACTCTTCATGAACTGTTTCATAAACTAGTTGCTTCTGAGTATGTAATCCATCAATTAGAATATGCTTCCCTTTATATTTAATTAAAAATCCAGCATTGGCAATGTGCATCAACTCAAATTCCTCATTTTCCCCTTTCATCATCTACTATCCTTTCATAACGAAATCACATTTAATTTACTAATCACTATATATTAAAGTCTAACACCTTTTTTCACATATGTCAATTATATTTATATAATTCACATATGTGAATTATATAATTCTTCTCAACAAAGCCACTTTCTTAACTAAAATACTGGCACTTTGGGATTATTATCATGCCACATCTCCTATCTGCCAATCTTTCCGTAGTAAATGTTAAACTTAAAATGTAGTAAAAATGCAAAAAAGCAGCACATAAATGTGCTGCTACCTAATTCTTTATTTGATTTTGGACTACTACTTATAAAAGAGCTTCAGCAACAATCTCGTCAACTGCCAACACATTAATGAAATCTCCTTGTAAAACAGCTTGTATTGCCTCAACCTTATCGATTCCAACTGCCGATCCAACTCTAATTTTAGCTCTCTTTATATCTTCGATCTTTGTTGTGATTGTTTTATCAGATATATGGGTAACGCAAACCTCACCATTAGAATTGATTTGATGACCTGCCAAGTCGGCTTTAGCCCCCGCTTCAATCAATTTAATAGTATCTTCTTTATTTATGTACCCAGCTCTATACATAGCATGATGTCCTTTCGCCACATTACCAATCCCAAGAAGTACAATATCTAATTGCTTTAAAAGTTTAAAATGCTCTTCAATTTGTGGTTCTTCTAATAACAAATCCCTTAACACTTTGCTTTGCACAAGCAAAGGTACATTGAGCACATGAGGTTTTGCACCTATTTTATTACTTAATCTTTTTGCTAATTCAAGACCATCTGACTCAACGCTTGATGTTCCTATCCCCCCTACTAATTGAAAAACATTAACGTCTTTCTTATGCTCCAATATTACTTCAAAGGACTCAACTACACTAAACAATGTGGTTCCCCAAGAAATTCCTATTTTCATATGATCCTGAACAATGTTTTGTATATACTTTGCTACAACATTACCAATTTCATGTTTTGATGTCTCAATATTATCATAATTTGGAATAATTATTACATGCTCTAATCCAAACTTATCTTTAACTCTTTTTTCAAGTTCGCTTACTTTTGATGTTGCTTTATTAATTTTGAATTCAACAATCTTTTCTTGAACACATAGTTTAAGAAGTCTAGACACATTTGAACGAGACGAAGTTATTTTCTTCGCTATTTCATCCTGTGATAAACCTTCAATATAGTACATTTCAGCAATATTAATCAATAAATCCTTTTTGGACAATTTCTTATCACTCATAACACCCTCCACTTGAGATTTTTCCCTTTTTACAACCTTCATTTCACATATGTCACAATAAATGATACCATACAACTGAAAATTATTTCAAGTGTTTATCGAAAAAACTAAATCTAAATTGGTTTTTTCTGTAATACTAAGTATATTATTGGGTGAGTAGACTGATATTAATATTTATAATTTTATATCAAAACTTGAATCAATTTTTGAACATTAATACCCAAAAAGTACTTATTTATGTCTAATTCTTTTAATACATTTAGTATAGAAGATTCTTCATATTTAATTCCAACTAATTTTTCCTCAATCTCTTCAACATTTTCACTACTAAAAAAATCTCCATAGAACTTGCAACTACCGATATATCCATTTTCAACATCTAGAAGTGTTTCTATCTTTCCTGAGTCAAATTTCTTTACTTTCTTAATATTAAATTTAGGCGATTCACCATAATTCCACTGCCAAGTTTTATATCTTTTATTCATTATTTCTCTTACTTTTGACTCTTCATCTACATTTAACTCATATTCATGGAAAACTTCCATTTCCTCCTGCAAATACTTTAAAAGTATCTCTTTAAACTCTAATACATGGATTTTGTCATTGAGATAATCAGATATATTAGCAACCCTGCTTCTAACTGATTTAATCCCTTTAGAAATAATTTTATCATCTGACACACTCAAAGATTTTACTAGCTCGTCAATATCTGAATTGAACATTAAGGTACCATGATGTAACAAGCGGTTTTTTTTCATATATTGTGCATTACCAGAAAATTTCTTTCCATCAATAACCAAATCATTTCTGCTATTAAAAGTTGCTTCAATACCAATTTTTTTTAGTGCTTTAATTACTGGTTTTGTGAATTTTCTAAAATCAAATTGATAATTAACCTGATTTTTAACTATAAAAGTAAAATTCAAGTTCCCCAAATCATGATATACTGCTCCTCCACCTGAAAGCCTTCTCACTACATTAATATTTTTAGATTTTACATAATCTAAATTTATTTCTTCTATTGTATTTTGATGTTTACCCACAACTATAGTTGGTGCATTTTGCCACAATAAAAAACAATCTTCATTTTCATTAAATTCAGTAAGTATATACTCTTCAAAAGCCAAATTATAATAAGGATTATTAGATTTATTTTTAATATATTTCATAAAATCACTCCCGCAATCCTGATTTTACAAGGTTTACCAAAGTATTCACTGCTTCTATCTCATCTACCCCATCTGCACAAATTTCTATCTCAGTTCCACAGACAATTCCCGCTGTTAATACTATAATAATACTTTTAGCATTAAATGATTCTTCTCCGCATATTATTTTAATATTTGACTTGAATTTTCCTGCTTCTTCAACTAAAATTGACGCAGGTCTAGCATGTAATCCCGATTCATTAGTAACTTTAACACTCTTTTTAACCATAAAACTCTCCTTATTATTAAAAATTAATCCTTCTCAGATTGTTAACAATCTTGTACAAATTATCTGATAAATATTTTATTTCTTCTACTGTATTTTCTTTGCCTAATGAAATTCTTATAGTACCTTTCATATATTCTTCAGGAACTTTTCCTGCATTTATAACATGAGAAGGTTCTACTGTTTTTGAATTACAGGCTGAACCCATAGATATCATAATCCCTTTTTGATTCAGCATATAAAGGATACTTTGACTATCAACCCCTTTAATACTGATGTTTAATATCCCTGGTACAGAATTATTAGTATCTCCATTTAATATCCAGTCTTCTATTTGTCCTAATTGGTCAATCAGTATAGACCTTAAAAACTGTAAATGCTTTTTTCTATTCTCTTGTTCATCCAACAGCAATTCTACAGCTTTACCAAATCCAATGATGTTAGCAACCGCTTCCGTTCCTCCTCTTATGTGATTCTCCTGCTGTCCACCATGAAGTAGAGGTGTCAAAGGCGTTCCTTTCCTAACATATAATACCCCTGCACCTTTGGGTCCATATATTTTGTGGGAAGAAATCGTTATTAAATCTGCATTTAATTCTTTCACATCTATTTTCTCTGTTCCTATAGCCTGAACAGCATCAGTATGAAAAACTATTCCCTCTCTTTTTGCAAAATAAGACATTTCCTTTACCTGCTGAATTGTTCCCACTTCATTATTGGCATACATTACAGAAGCCATAATAGTATCTTTTCTGATTGCTTTTCTAAAGTCATCCAATGATATTTTAAATTTACTATCTACTGGTAGATAAGTCACCTCAAACCCCTGTGTTTCCAACCATTCAAAGCTACTAAGCACTGCATGATGTTCGATTTCCGTTGTAATAAGGTGTCTACCCTTCTCCTTCAGTGCCCAGGCTGCTCCTTTTATAGCTAAATTATCTGCTTCAGTGCCTCCACTAGTAAAGATAATTTCATCATCTTGGCAATTTATCAATGATGCAACATTATTTCTTGCCTGTTCAATTCCGTTAGATACTTCTTTTGCATCAATGTATAATGATGATGCATTATAGAATTTTTCATCTAGATAGGGTTTCATACTATCAAATACTTGTTTATCAACAGGAGTTGTAGCAGCATGATCAGCATATACTTTCATTTTATTTCTTCTCCTTTAAGTGATTTACAATATCATTAATAACATTTCTTTCGCCAATATGAGTAATAAATGGCTTCCCCGTCAACAATAAACATGGGAGGTTTTCATAAAGAGGAATCATTTGAATTAATATATCTAAATCCTTATGATCTACTTCACTTTTTTCAAATACATTTTGAATTTCAACTTTAGCATGTATATCTTCTTTATTACATGCATCTCTAATTAATTCCGCTGCTCGAAGCATGGTAGTTCCACATAAACCTCCAACAATAAGCACTTTATACATTTATAACCTCCCATATTTATATACAAATAATTAAATTTCACTTTATAAATCTATATTTATAGGATATTTACCATATTTTCTTGCAAGATCACACATTAAAATTAAGTTACTGACAGGTACATCAGGCTGTACTACATTAGCAGGTGCTAGAATGAAACCACCACCTGGAGCCAAATCTCTAATTCTTTCTTTTACTTCCATCTCTACAATTTCTGGCGGTCCTGCCAAACGTTCCTGTAAATCAATCCCACCAAAGAATACAATATCTTTACCAAAATCTTTTTTTAATTGAGCAGTATTCATACCCGTTGCTAAAGGCTGAATAGGGTTAAACACTTCAATCCCAGCCTCTATCATATTTGGTATTATTTTTCTTATTGAGCCACAACAATGCTGATAAATTTTTGCATTAGGCGCTTTACTTTTAATAAATTTATTCAATTCTATTCTATATGGAAGCATAAATTCATCATACATCTGAGGAGAAATAAATGGCGCAGTCTGAAAACCCAAATCATCTTGTGTTTCAACAATCTGCACATATGGCCCTGCAGTACTTAATAACTCATCGTAAAAACCAAGTAAAACATCTAATATTTTACCCATCATTTTATGAACGAATTTTTTATTTATCACCATGTCCATAACAAAATCTTCAAAACCTCTCAACTGAATTCCTAAATCCCAGAATCCCCTTGATGGAGAACGAGTAGAAATAGCAAAATCAGTATCATTATACCAATGTTCAACATCTGCCTTTAAATCCCTATCTCTATTTCCTTGAGATGGTTTTGGCCAATTATAAGTGTTAAGATCAGATATTTCAGCACCCTTTAATGGATTATCTATCCATTCATTGAACATACCAACTTTTTTTACCGTTACTCCCCATTCATTTACATAACTGCCATCTTCATTTTTTTGAGCTTTAAAGTCTAAATTCGACTTTAGAAATACATGCCTGAAGTCCCCACCTAGTTTATCAAAAACCCTAGGGTCATAAATATTGTCTCCATGACCACTTCTAAATGGTTCTACATCACCTTCAATTTTAAAATGCTCTTTTAATTGATAATAAACTATATCATTGACACTAGCTCCACTAGATCCAATACAAATCGGAACACGATCTGGTTCTTCAAAATTCAGTACTTTATGAACTCTCTCTCTTGATGTTAATTCCATAAAACTCCTCCTATATTCCTATATATTCTTTCAAAATTTTTTCTGCTATTTAGTTCTGATACTTTTTTAATATTCTAACTACTTCATATGGTGTAGTTGCTGAATAAATTTTTAAAAGAGCTTCTTTATCTGAAAAACATTCCATTAAAGTTTGAAGATCTTTAGCCTGCTCACTTTCATTTGCATTTGCAATTAAAAAGACAATTTCAACATCAATTTTCTCTTCTGGATTTGCCATATTATTAAAAATAACTGGTTTTTCAAGAAGTGCTACAGCTACCCCTGATAAAATAATTGACTCTGAACTTGCATGTGGAATAGCAACTCTTATACCTTCCGTAGGTAAGCCTGTAGGAAATTGCTTCTCTCTTTCCAAACAAGCATCATAATATTCTTTCTTTACATTTCCATTTATCTCCATGCGTTCCACTAATTTTTTTATAACTTCTTTGCTATCGTCTGCTTGCAAATTAACTATAACATTTCTTTCATCAAAATTTAACAACTTATTCACATCCTTTATTATTGGAGGAAGCTTATTTAATACATTAATTCAAGAGCACCAAGCCCCTTAGTTTTGTTTAAATTTCACTTTATGAAATAATATAAAATAAGCTCCCAATAGTCTTAAGTAAATAAACTAAATATCTTAGTTATAATGAAACCTAAAAGGTCTCCTCCCATATCAAAACTTGAATTAATTACATTTGCATCTGAAAGGCCTAAAGCAGCCATTGTTCCTGTATGTACAGGGGCCATTGCAGTAGCTATATAGAATGCAGGAATCATCCATACTAGAGTGAATAACACTATCCTAAAAACATTCCCTTTAAGCTGTGGTGCTGCTGCTCCACACCAATATGGTACTATTGCAAGACTAGCAATTGGAATCATTCCATTACCTGGAAGTAATAAAGCTAGTATTACAGCTAAAGGATATACAAGTACTGCTGAAGCCATTACTGATGGATGTCCAACTAATGCTGCACAATCAACTCCAACATATAATTCTTTTCCTTCAAACCTATCTTGTACAAATTCATTAACAGCATTTGCTATAGGAATTACCCCTTCACATAATACTGATACAGCTTTTGGTAAAAATATCATTAATACACCAATCTGAATACCCAAATTTAATACTGCAGCATAATCATATCCTGCTAAAATACCTATTGCTACACCTATAACTACTCCCATTACTCCTAATTCTCCAAAGATACCCATTCTTTTTCTAATATTTTCTGGCGAAGCATTAATGTCTCTTAATCCAGGTATTTTATCAATTAATGCGTTAAAAGGCTGAGCAAAAATTCCTAATAAAGATACTGCACACGGTACAGAAATTCCTGGAAGTCCATTAAATTCCTGATATTTCTTAGCTGTAGCATCAGCAACCCATGAGCCTATTACAAGAAATATAACTGCTGCTATTACGCCAAGTATAACACTTCCTGTAGCATACCATACAAATCCGCCTACAACCTGACCATGCCAGTAACTCCAAATATCTGTCCACATAGTTTTTGTTAATCCTGTGAATATCATAATTATATTCACAATAATAATTGCAACTATAACTAGAGCCAAACCAGGCCATGAAAAAGCAATACCTGCTGAACCCCAACCTACATCTGTAACTGTTAAAGACGTATTAAACCTTTCTGAAAAAGCTTGAATAGCTGGTGTCAATGTAGCCGTTGCATTATTAATAATTACAAATAAACCCGCTAAGCCTATCCCTGCATAAATACCGCCTCGTAAACTATTTTTAAAACTAGCCCTAAATATAAGACCTAAAATAAACATAACTATTGCAACCAAGACTGGTCCACCTAAACTTCCTAAAATTGCAGCAATATTCATATATGAATCCTCCTTGTTTTCTATTGATAAAAAACTTAAAAATTGATATTATATCAATATAGTCAAATATTCATAAACCCTTTATTTATGAATATTTGATATATGCCAAGCATCACTACTTTTTTTAAGAGACCTGGTAGTGGTGCTTTTTAGTAAATAACTATTTAACATAAATCTCTTCCATTTTAGCTATAATTTGCTTGGTTAATTTTTCTTTTGCTTTTCTAGAACCAATTAAATATGGAAGCCCTTGGAATGATGGAGCCCCAAATGATTCATCCACTTTTGTCATCCAAACAATCACCATATTTTTCCTTCCTTTGTATGGGTCCATATCACCAATCATTAAATGCTTTACTTCAACATCTGTTACCCCATCTTTTTCAAGATAGTCTTTTATAGTGATTTTAGCATTTGTAGAAGTGTTTATCCCTGCTCCACAAACACATAAAATTAATTTACTCTCAGCCATTTTCTCACCTCCTTTCACAAATGATGCATTTACAAATGTAAGCTTTTTTATTGTCCTACACTTTTTTTACAGTATTCATATGCCAATTTAGCTTGTTCTGGATTTAATATATAAGGTTGCCCCATTTGATATGCTATAGAAGCTACATGAGCTGTAACTTCTATAGTAACCGCAACTTCTAAACATTCTTTTAAATCTTTCCCGACAACTACAGGACCATGATTCTCAAGGTTGCAAGCCATACCTGTTCCTAATGTATCTACAATATTGTTCAAATATTCTGGAGTATGTGGTCCCGGATGAATAGGTGTTACAACTGGTACCGATCCACCAACCAAATTTGCCTGTGTAGTAGTTACAACAGGAATTTCTTTTCCTAAAGTAGCAAATGCAGTAGCATATCTTGAATGAGTGTGAATCACAGCTCCAACATCAGGTCTTGCTTTCATTATTTCTGTAAACATATCAGATGCTACAGAAATTCTTCTTCCACCGTCTATAATATTTAAGTCAATATCTATTATACAAACATCCTCCCATGTCATATCGTCATAGTCCATACCGCTACCAGTTATTGCTATATAACCACTTTCTTTGTCCCTTGCACATACTGTCCCTCCAGCAAGAACTACAAGATTATACCTTGTTAATTTTTTTGCTACCTCTAGCACTTCTTCTCTCAATTCTTTTAACATTTAATTTTCATCCTTTCTCACACAATTTTTTCCATTAACTTAATTAATTCATTTTTATTATTACAATTTCTTATTGAATCCATAATATTTACATTTCTCAAAACTTTTCGATTAAAGTGTTCAGGAAAATCTGCAGAATGTGTATTTGTTGCCATTACAAAGATAACATCCACATCTATTACGTCCCATTTAAAGGGTTTATTAACTTTCATTACTGCAAATCCACTTTTTAATATTTCCTTTGAAGTAGAAGAATGTATTATAGCCACACCTTTCTCTGTCACATCATACAGACAAGTAAGCCCCATTTCCTCTCTAACCCATACTTCCTCTATATATTTATCAGTTACGTATCCACGATTTTTCATTTGATTACATAAAAATTCAATCACTGATTTTTTATCCTTCATTGAAGTTTTAATATATATAAGATCTTTATCAAACTCGAGAGTATTGTTATCAGTTTTGAATTTATATATTTTTTCTATTTTTTCCTGAATATTTGAGGTAATAACTTCGTTCATCGATATGAAAGGTATATCCTCAAGTTTTGGGTTAATTGTTCCAACAACACATATGATATTGAATTGTTGTTTAAGATATTTTATTCTATCCAAAAGCCCTTCTTTTGTTAGAACTCCTAGAGCCATTATTTCAATATCAATATTCTCCAAAGTTCTATCAAGCATTTCCTTTAAATATATACTTGTACCTTGTCCCGTCATACAAGTGGTAATTAATAAAGGTTTTAATTCTTCTTTACTTTCTCTACTAAAGTCATTTTCACTATTAACTGTAGATTTATTTAATTTACTAGATAATTCATCTAATGTAATTTCCATTCTTCTCGACATTCTTATTGCTTCCATTAATAGAACAATCTCAACTCTTTTTACAGTTTTTATGGGAATCCCTGTAGTTTCATTTATTAACGGAGCAAAGGTTGCAAGAGATCCCATATCAACCATTATTAATACTCCCTTACCCTGATTTAATAATTGTACCTCTTCAGCAGCTTTTCTTAAGATATTTTTAGGGCTTTCCTCTAAAGGCATTTCAATGGAACTTATATTTGCTTTTCCCATTAATGTCTGTCCAATTTCAACTAACTCCTTAGCTATGTGACCATGAGTAATTACCAAAATTCCAATATAGGGCTCAATTTTTTTTTCTAAATAGCTTCCTAGATACATTGCTATGAATCCTGCTTCCTCATCTGGAATCTTATATCCTATTTCAGTAGAGATAAACTCCGTTATTTTCTGGGCTGCCTTATACTCTTCTATATATTTTTCCTTAATATATAACAGCTTAGGATTTACTATTTTTTTTCTCATTTTTACCCTATTAATAGTTTCTTTGATATGTAAAGCTATGGAATAGAAAAACTGTGCATCATAGCTTTCTATTATTTCATTAGCATGTTCTAAAGCTTTTTCTACTAAATTTGTCATATTAGCGCCTATAATCTTAATTATCATGCTTTTATTAATTGTTTTATTTCTTTTCTCTATTCTATTCTTGATTTTGTATTCAATCTCTTCCCCAATAATTTCATTTATTTCTTCAGATTTTAATTCTGTATTAATTAATTCTAGATATCTATCATCAATTAAATTATAAATGGTTTCAGCATTTAGGTTCGAGATATCATCATCTATCAACTGTCTGTTTTTATCATCTACAGATACTATTAATCCATCATTTGATATAAGACTTCTCAACATTTTCCTATTAGAGTGCGTTTTTAATATACCCTTTTGAGCTTCTTTAGGTAACATACTTAGCTCAATTATTATTTCTTTACTCTCTTCTGTTAGAGATTTTAAATATCCTTTTGCCAGGCATACCTGTATATCATTAAACATTTTACCAATATTTCCTATGGGCTCATATAGTAAATATGAGTAACATGCATCTCTTGTAATGTTTATAGCTTTTCCTAGTTGTCTAGCTTGAATAGTTAAATACCATTCAATTAACTGTAATCTTTCTACAATTGGCCTTTCAACTAAACTGGGTAGTTTAATAGTCATTGGAATTCGTCTTTGAAAAGTATCTAGTAAACACTCTTCTGGTTTTTCAGTAGTTGCCCCAATAATTAATGTCTGTATTTCTCTTTCATTCTCACTTTCACCTAAAGGTCGGTATTTACCTAAATCAATTAGTTGAAACAATATTTCCTGCCCTTTGGGTGGCATACGATGAATCTCATCAAGGAATAAGACTCCTCCATTTGCTCTTTCTATTAATCCTTGTCTTGTATTCTCTGCTCCTGTAAAAGCTCCCTTTTTTACACCAAATAATATTGATAAAAGTAATTGTGGATTATCTGCATAATCTGCACAATTGAAACTAACAAACTCAGAACTTTGGGAAAATATTTTATTTGATTTACCAAATTCAAACATTGTCTTAGCTAATAGACTTTTCCCTACACCACTTTTACCTATAATTAATGTGTTTAAACCCTTTGGAGGATAAAGGACTGCTGCCTTAGCTAATTTAATCGATGCAGCCAAACTTTCATCATGGCCAATAATAGATTCAAATGAGTCATTTTGTTGTTTTAATGATTGAGGGCTTGTTTTCTCATAAGAACTTGTATTAATTTCATTTAAAATACTATTTACTAAATATCTGGTAACAGAAAAACCTCTTTGTTTTAAGATTTTTATTAGCTGACCTGGTTTAACGTTTTCATCTTCTGAAATAATTTTATTTATTTCCTCTTCCAAAATAGTCTTGAGCCGAATTCTTGAGTCAGGAATATCTAATTTTTTTCTTATCTGAGTTATGTATCCTCGCTCACATCCAGCCATTTTTGCTAAATCAATATCTTTATAAGGCTTTTTCTTGTCTTCATTTTTAATTAGCTCATTTATTCTAGAATTAATGTCTTCCATTTTGTTTGCACCTCACTTTCTTATAAAGCAAATTATATGCCAAAAAATAATAGAATACTGAAACTCGCTATTTTCCATGCTTTCACCACCTTGTGAAAATAATGCATTTACATTTTTTTAAATTTACAACCTATAAAAATATCTAAATTATGAGTTTTCATCATTTTATATATTTAATTATACAGAATTGTCGAAATAATTTAAATGTTTTTAATTTTGTAATTACATTTTTTAAACAATTGTATGGAATATTTCTTGAAAACTTCGAGTTTAAAGAAAGGATGCGTTTATCATGGATTAATATGTATAATGTTCATAGAGAACTTAAAGATACTTATGGAGGAAGAAAATCTACTATGACTAAATGATGAAATGCAACTGTAAAAGAAATGATTGAAATTACTGAATACTGCCTTGCTAATGATTGAAAACAGCTATCGAATGTAACGTTTCATATAAACAAGTTTATTCATGGGTTAGAAAATATAAGAATCTTGGAGTTGAAGGATTACAATACAAACGTAGTAAGAGAAATCTAAAGAATGACCTACCACTGGAGAAATTAATGGACTTAACGCTTAAGAAACTTGAAACTGAGAATGATCGACTTTGTGTGGAAAATTTACTTAAAAAAAATTGGCATAGCTAGATCTTCTTATTATAAATAGCTTAATAGAGTTCCTAGTAAAAGAGAGCTAGATAATATGACACTTCTTGAGAGAATTAGAGAACTTTATAACGAGGTTAAAGGCATCTATTGTTATAGAAGGATAACAATGACTTAAATATTTCCTTAAATCAAACTTCAACCATAAGAGGATTTATAGACTCATAAGGCTAGATGGCCTAAAAGACATTGAGGGCAGAAGAAAAGGATAAAAAGCGAATTGCTAAAGCAACAGCAAAGGGTTACAATAACAAAACCAAAAGATTAGAATACTTATTAACACACTCTTTTTTAGCCAAAGCTTACGCAGTAAGAAAAGTAACTACTAACAAAGGTAAAAATACATCGGGTGTAGATGTAAAATTATGGTCAACGTCTGCATCAAATATTATAGAGCAATGCAAACATTATAAGCACTAGTACTTGAACCAATAGCGGGAACTAAAGGCGATAATATCTCCATCGTATTTCGGCGCGGGCTACGTGCTAAAGATGCATGTGAACAAATCTTCTGTGTCTTAGCACGAAAATGTTCACCAACATGGATACTAATACCTTGATTGCAGATAGTATAGATTTATCTCACTATCATATCTATATCCACTATACCTATATGGATTCTTCTCTCCAAGCGAACTCGCTAAACTTCCAGTTGTTGAAATTAATTTTCCCCAACTGTCATATACATATTCTTGAGTAAATATGGGCGTCACCGCCCATACTCCTCGACGGAACCGTACGTGCCCTACTAAGGCATACGGCTCTTCACATCATATTTTAATCATCTATAGAATAGACTTACTTTTATTTCTGGCTCTAATAACGGAAAAGTTCTAAGCAGTCCATTATAAAATGTATCAGCTGTGTAACTTCTTCTTTCACTTCTTCTATTAAGCCATTTAAATAGCAACCATTTGACCATATTTAAATAACTTTTCACACTTCTTGTATTATCCGTAACCCCGTAATATTGATAGTGTCCTCTAAGTTTCTGATTAATTTTCTTAATCAATATTTCTACGGGCATTGTTCGATTATACTTTATCCATTCTTTCATTTTCTTGATTTTACTTCTAAGTTTCTTCTTGCAAGTCTTAACTTTACATCGAAAGAATTCTTTATTGCCATTTTCACTACAATAGAATGTAAATCCCAGGAAATCAAAAGTTTCGGGTTTTCTTAGTCCTCGTTTTGCTCTATTTTGCCTAGCAAACCTCCCAAATTCTAATATCTTGGTTTTATCCAACGCTAATTCCAATCCGAATTTCTTAAATCTCTCTATAAGATTTTGATAAAATCTTTCAGCTTCCCATTTATTTTGAAAGCAACATACAAAATCATCGCAGTATCTTATTAAGTACGCCTCTCCTTGGCAATTTCGTTTTACCCTAACATTGAACCAATTGTCCAATACATAATGCAAGTATATATTTGCCAATACTGGTGAAGCTCCATTTCCCTGCGGTGTACCTCGTTCACTATCCAAATATTTACCATCTTCCATTATTCCAGCTTTTAAGAACTTCTTTATAATTTCTATAAATTTCTTATCAGCTATATCATGTTCCAAGAACTTTAGCATCCATTCATGGTCTACATTATCAAAGAAACCCTTTACATCTGCTTCCACAATGTAATTAACCATTCATAGTTTATATTAAAATGATCTTTGACGTTGGAAAAAGTACCATATAAAATACTATTCCATAAAATAAACATCCTAAAATTAGCCCTATAGCAAATCCTAACAAACAAAAATACTTATTAATCTTTTTTATTTTTGTAATCAAATTTTTGCAAAGGATATCTCCAATCATTAAACTATTTCCTTTCATATGTTTTCTCTGAATAAAAAAGTCGGGTGATACCTGACCCATTAGCGATGGAGCTTGAGCCCGAGCTTGCTTCTGTTGTAATTTCAATTAACCAAATTATATCACTAAGAGAATACTTGTTTTTCAATAATTATATGTAAATCTAGTAATGGTGGAATTTATAAATTCTTATACAAAAATAAAACAAGAAGCTAATTTAAAGCTTCTTGTCATCATTTCTATGTTTTAGAATTGCTCATAAAAATATTTATTGAAATAAAATTATAAATTATTACTAACTCTATGTACTGTGTTATATTTTATTGAGCTATCGGTTGAGTTTTTAGAGAATTTATTTTTTTCGTCTTTCCAATTCCTACAGCCATCAAAATAATCATTGGAGCTATGAATGGAGCATAAAGAAGAAATACTAATCCTGCAACACAATAAAGAACTAGCCCTGTTATGCAAGCCCAAACCTTTGTAGATAGAAACGAAATGATATTAAAAATAACAGCTAGTAATACCAAAAACATATGAGGTGCAACTAAAGCAGTTGCTATAATTGCACCAGCTTGCTCAGTTCCTTGACTACTACTTGATGCTCCTAAAAAATGAGTTAATATATAAATTAAATACAAACCCCCTAACACCATAGATACAAAAACCACTTTACTACGTTTATCAAACATTTTATAACCTCCTCTTCCAGAGGAAATTATATCACATTTTCTATTATATGTCTATATTGTAATTACATTTAACATTTTCATTATATTTATGTTCTTTGAAATTATTGTAACTATGGATTCTAACTTTCATAAATTCATAGTTTAAGTTGTTTATCTATAAAAACTCAAACTATAACTTCAAATACCTGCCCTCATGAAAATACAGCAGCAGGTATTTTTGATTTTAGCTAATCCAAAATTGGATTCTCTAAAAAGTAAAGTTTTTTATGAATAATCTAATTACTCAAATAGTTAAATACGCTTTTTATATTATTCACAAATAATTAATTGGTTGATATAAAAAATAAGAGTATGCTCAATTTAAAATGGTACCTATAGAATGGACACTAAGAAAAGGTGTTTATTCTATAGGTATTTTTTTGTATACTTTATTTAGAAGAAAGAGAGGTTGAATTTAAATGAGTAAAATCACTTTCACTGAAGAAG